>JAGODA010000041.1 GCA_017998475.1 Spirochaetota bacterium
GCCGAAAGGGGTCGGGCGATGCCTATCAGATGATTGCGGTATTTCTCGTGGTAGACGGACCGGTTGGTGGTGTACTGGCCGGGGTCGATAAGAAGGTCCTGATACCGCCCCGCCTCGCTCTTCGAAAAATCGAGGATGCTTTTTTCCCTTTCGCTGGTCGTCTCGCACTGTGCCGAAGAAAGGATAAGCAATCCCGCCAGTATATTCAGAAGCATCGTTGTTCCCGCCGGGCGCTGCCCGTGTTTCGCTGTATTCATGGCCGCCGGAGCAAACCTCTCTTCCATTGAAAATATTCCGTTCCGGCAGCCTGTCAAGCAAATATCGCGCACTGACCGTCGCTGGAGCGAAAACGGACTACCGAAATTCTTGACGGGTATCGATATAGTTATTGATACTTCAGGAACGCAAGACGGATTTAAATTCAGATCATCGCGTGAGGTGTTGCCCGGTGAGAAAAATCGCCAGTCTGGTCGTCCTCGTCCTTTTCCCGATCCTGCTTGCCGATTGCGCTTCTCCCGGCAGGTACAATCTTCCTCCGAAGAGGCAGAAGCGCGTGTCCACGGGGCTTGAAAATTTCATAATCGGCCATGCCGAAAAGTACCGCGGCAGGAAGATCGCCCTGGTCACCAACCACTCGGGCGTCGACTTCAATCTAAGGAAGAATATAGACCTGTTCCGCGCGAAAGGCATGGAGATCGTGCTGGCCTGCGCCCCCGAACACGGCCTTTACGGACACGAAAACGATTACGACAAACAGCTCTACCAGGTTGACCGTCGGCTCAATGTAATCGTATACAATCTGCATCATCTTTCGGTGGAGCAGCTCCGGCACCTGCTGGGTCCGGCCGACGCCGTTATTTTCGACATCCAGGACATGGGGATGCGCTGTTACACCTATGTCTCGTCTCTGAAGCAGGTTATGGACGCGCTGAACGGAACATCCATCGAGCTCGTCGTTCTCGACAGACCCAATCCCCTGGGTTTTCTCGGAATCGACGGGGCATACCTCCACGACGGGTTCCAGTCGCGTCACATCAGCGCCTTTCCGTCCACTTTCATTTACAACCTCACCATGGGCGAGGCCGCGCGCTTTTACAGGAGCTTTCAGGCCCGCGATGTTAAGCTACGGGTGATACCGCTCGGGAATTACCGCCGCGATCTGCTTTATAACGAGACGATGCTGCCCTGGGTGCCGCCGTCTCCCAATCTTCCGACCTATGAATCGGCTGTCGTGTATTCGGCCGTCGTGATGCTGGAGGGCGTCAATCTCTCGGTGGGGCGCGGCACGACCAAGCCATTCGAATATATCGGCGCGCCGTGGATCGAACCGCGCGAGCTGGCGAGGCTTCTTTCGGAACTGGACCTGCCCAACTTCAGGTTCCGCCCCGTGTATTTCGCCCCGACTTTCTCGAAATATACGGGTATGCGCTGCGGAGGCGTCCAGATTTTTTATATGGGCGGGGCGTTCAGCCCCATGGAAGTCTCGTATAGAATCATATCGCTCCTCAAGACCGCCTATCCTCAGTTTCGGTGGGACCGAAACGGCGGAAGGCACCATGTCGACTTTCTGGCGGGGACCGATCTGTTCCGCAAAAACATCGATGAGGGAAAGCCTTTTGCGGAGTTCGCCGCGCGGATAGCGGAAGGTCAGAGGGAATTCAACCGGTTGCGCAAAAAGCACCTGCTGTATTGATCGGCGGCCCGGGCGGAAGTCCGTCCTACATGTCGAGGAAGTCCATGAAGCGCTGTATCGCTTCGGGGAGGGAACCGGTTTCGTCCGTGTACTTCTTGAACCTGCGCTGGTAACCGGTAACGTCTCTGGTGTGGATGTTCTTGAACTTGGTTGCGATTTCGCTGAATGCCGGCATGTTCTCAAGCTTTGCGCGCACATCTTTCTTGAAGGGTATATACCGGTAGAACATCTCCCGGACAACCGTATTGAGCTTCATGATGCCGTCCTTCTCGAAAAGTACCCACATGACGTAGTCTTCGGCGAAGCGGTCGCGGTTGGTCCGGATGCTCTTGAAGCGCTCGGCGATCTTCTCCTTGGCTTCGGTTGAAAGTTTGGGATTTTTCTTGAAGAAGTTGACGTAATCGAAATAGACGCCGGTAAGGCCGCCTTCCACGGGGTCGGCCCACATGGCCCCCTTCAGCGAACGGTTGAGCTCCCAGCGGAAGCAGGCAACCGTGTGCGCCAGGCTCTTCATGATGTCTCCCATGAAAAGGATGGGAATTACTATCCTGCCCCTGGTCTTCCTGTTGGTGCCGTCGAGCTCCTGCCACAACATGGTCTTTGTGCCGAAGGACGGAAGCAGGATGAAATTCGGTATGACCTCATCCTGGATGATCTCGCGGGCCTCCCCGATCCTTTCCACCGTCTCCCGGTAATAGGCGGAGAAGTCGATCTCCCTGAGCGCCAGAACGGTAGACTCGAGCTTTTTCTTCGAGATGAAAAAATTGGCCGGATTACCACGCATCACCATGGAGGTCAGTATGGGGAAGGCCGTGGCCGTCGAGCCGGAGCACACGGTTATGGTGTTGAGCAGCCGGTGGTCGATCTCGTACATCATCTTGTTGATGCCTTCCTCTTCCGCGTCCCCCTTTCCGGGCCTGCCCTTTTTCTTGTGTTTTTCCTCCTCGCGGAGGTGCGCCTCGTAGGTGAGCCCCATCTCCGTTATGCTCGGATTCTCTTTGCCCTCGAAGATCCTTCGCAGGAACTCGTGTTCGTGATAGATTGTGAGATTTGATGACTCGCCGGAGCGCATCGATATCTCGTGCAGCTCCTCTATCTGTTCCTGCTCGAGCATGGTCTCGTCGAGAAAGCCGAAGTTAAGCATGAGACGCACGGGCGCGGGAAGGATCGATTCGCTCTGGCTGCGAAGGAGCACCTGTTTGTAAAGGTCCAGGTAGAGCTTGGTGATGAAGCGCCGTATCTTCCTGCCTTCGGGTTCGGTATTGAAAGGATTCTGCATCTTCTTGAAGTCGTTAAGGACCTTCATGAAATTGTTCTGGAACTCCTTGTCGATGAGGGAGAACTCGAATACCTGCTGGATGGAGTTTACATACTCCCTCCCCAGCGAGCTCGCCTTGCGAGGAGCGGGCCGCTCCTCGGCCGCTCCTCGGTCCTTCTGTGAGACGTAGAGTTCGTGGAGTTTCTTGAAGCCCGGGAAGGCCTCGGAGAGCTTCTTTCCGGACAGCTCCTCGAAAAAGGAGTGAACTTTTACCGCGACCGAGAGGAAGTTTTTCAGGAAATCAGCGGAGAGCCTTCCGGTTCGCTGCCATGCGGCGAATGCGCCCGAGTCGATGAGCACGTTCGTCCAGCTTCCCTCTGAACCGAAAAGTACGGAAAGCTCCTCGTCGATGAGCGTATGGATGGCCTCTATACGATCGAGTACTTTGAGAAGATTGTCCGAGATGGTCTCGAACATATAGGTTGCGATGGTCGGGTCGCGTTTCACTACGCCTATAAGCACGTTGATGTCGAGCCTTAGGAACTTGTTTATGAAATTGCACTGTTTGAGGTCAAGAATGGTTTCCATGGGGAGGCCAGGGAACGAGTACTTCTTCCGGAGCACGCCGCTGTTGTCCGCGATCACGAATTTCGCGTCGAAACTCCCCGGGAAGCTCCCGCCGTTGAGTACGTAGGTGTCGTGGAGCGCGTCCGCCCTCTGCTGCAGCTTTTCCGGAAGCGTCCCCTGTGCGAGCGCCTTGTACATCAGGCACAGGTTGTCGTTGATGCGCGCGATGTTCTGGTAGAGGTTTGCGTAACGGGAGGCGTCGGGAATGGAGAGCTCGAGCCTGCGGAAAAGATTGGAAAGGATGTCCGCCGCGAGAGGCGTGTTGTCAGCAGCTATCTGCTGAAAGCCGCCTTCTTTTATCGGGTATTTTGAGACGTAGGAGTCCTCTATCGCCCTGATCGATTTTTTATACGGCTCTGCGAAGAGAATGCTGAGCCCGGAGATCAGGTTTTTCTCTTTAATGGTGCCGACCCTTTTGCTCTTGGAAAGGAGTATGTCGGTATGGAGCTCCTCGTACTCCGGCGGTGCCGAAAGGATTTCGAGGGCGCCGCTGTGCATATAATACATGTAGCGGGGCTCTTCACCCTGGCGGATCAGGAGCTGGCCCTTTTTATACAGGTCTCCCTTCGAGCTGTCATTGCTGGGGGTCATGGTCTGCGTTCTCTGTTATCGCTCAAATCCGGCGGCATTCCGCGGGACCGCCGCCGCTTCCCCGCGTTTGTATTCGTTTCGCGGGGGTCTGTGCGGCGGAATCGCCTGTGTTGATGCCGTTACGATGAGTTGGTATGATATATTAAATAACGGCATTTTCAATAAATAAATTTAGGAAGTCCGCTTTTTTATCGATTCCAGGTATTCATCCCATTCCGCCGGCAGGAGGTTTTTCTTCCTGTTGTTGCAGTCCTTGCACGCGGCGACGATGTTGTATCGTTCGGATGTCCCGCCCCGCGAAATGGGGATCAGGTGGTCCATGGTGAGCTCCGACGGGGATACACTCCTCCCGCAGTAATGGCAAACTCCCGCGGCGATCTTTTTCCTCCACCATGAGGTGGCGCGCAGTTCGCGCGCCCGATGCTTTTCGTGTGACGTTATCGCCTCGGTCCCGGCGCAGGGGCCGGGACCGTTTGCCGCGCGGCGCCGGGAGTCCTTTCGCCGGTCATCGCGCCGCGACATCGGCTTCCCCTTTCTTGAGCCATCGGCTATTCAAAGCGATCCCCTTCCCGCGGCCTGTATCCGTTTATGAACGAAAGCCCGTCCATAAGCTTTCTGGTTTCGGGCTGCAGCGATAATATCTCGATCCAGCCGCCGCCGGTTCCGGCGAGCAGGTGTTTCTTCTGATGCACGGCAAGGAGCCCGGGTTGCGCTTCGGGAAGGAGGTCCGCGGAGGCCGGGGCCGTCTTCCAAATCTTGATGTGGGTCCCGCGAAATTCGGTCCAGGCGCCCGGGCGCGGGTTTAGCCCGCGCACCAGGTTGTGGATGGCGAGGGCGTTCGCGTTCCAGTTTATCCGGGCGAGATCGTGGTCTATTTTCCCGCAGTAGGTGGCCGCGGCCTCGTCCTGGGGCACCGGGCGAGCGGTGCCGGCGGCAAGAAGTTCGATCGATTTTAAAAGGAGATCGGCCCCGATCGGTCGTATGGTCTGGTAAAGGTCTTCCGCGGTGTAATCGGAGGGGATGGCGAGCCTTTCCTGAAGAACGATATCGCCCGCGTCGAGGCGCTCGTTTATCATCTGCACCGTTACGCCTGTCTCCGTTTCGCCGTGTATCAGCGCCCACTCAACCGGCGCGGCGCCGCGGTAGCGCGGCAGGAGCGAGGGGTGGAGATTGATGGTGCCGAGGCGCGGCATCTCGAAGACGGCGCGGGGGATGATGCGGCCGAAGGCGACCACGACGAAGAGCTCGGCGCCTTCGATCCTGATCGCCTCGATAAATGACGGGTCTTTCAGGCTCGCCGGATGATAGAAGCGTATTCCGCGCTCGAGCGCGACCTCTTTCGCCGGACAGCACTGTACCCGCAGATGCCGCCCGCACGGTTTGTCGTCGTTGCTCACGATGAAGGCGATGTCGTGCGCGTCGGCGAGTGAGCGCAGGCAGTGGGCCGCGATCTGCGGCGTTCCGAAAAAGCCTATCCTCATTTCCCCTTGTTGAGCTTCTTGATTTTTTTGAGTTCCGCTGTCAGTTCCCTGCGGTCGTGTTCCTCGATGTGGTCGATGAAGAGCCTGCCGTCGAGGTGGTCGATCTCGTGCTGGAGCACGCGGGCGAGGAGGCCGCCGGCCTCGAAGCGCATCTCCTTTCCTTCCGGCGTAACCGCGGTTACGGCGATTTCAAGTGGTCGTGTGATGACGGCGTTTATTCCGGGTACCGACAGACAGCCCTCTTCGTAGGGGCCGGTCCTGTCGGAGCGGGCGGTGATGACCGGATTGATGAGGGTGAGGATCGGCCCCTTGTAGGATTCGATGTCGAGTATGAGCAGGCGCCGGGACACCCCCACCTGGGGCGCCGCGAGGCCTATGCCGCGGGCGCCGTACATCACGTTGAACATCGATTCGATGAGATCGATCGTAGACTGATCGATGGTTGTGATGTTCTCAGCGATCTTTCGAAGGGTCTCATGACCGTAATATATAAGATGGTTATTCGAGCCTGCCATGACAGGTATCTCCCGGATTATCGTTCGTGTCTTTTCGTTTCGCGTGGACCCGTCCGCGGTACCGGTCCGTTCGTCCACGCCGATGGTACATATAATATATCATGACCCGGGTATTAATCAAGCCGGAGCCCCCCCGGCGGGACGTGACGCCGCAACTTTCAGGCGTGGAGGCCTTTTTATCAAGGAATTATTTGCCCGGTCGAGCTTCCGATGGAAAAGAATTGACACGCCTTTATCCCGGTATAATCGTGCATTCTCCGGTCGCCGGAATGCGAAGGCGCGCGGCGCCCGGACGACATACGTATCGAACGAAAATGAAGCGGACAATACTGACATTGATTCCTGGAACACGCGCGGCGAAACTCGCACATGCCGCGGTCCTCTGTGCCGCGCTCCTGTTGCCGGTTCCGGTGTTCGCCGCACCGGGGCCGATCGTCCAGTCGGGCCGCGTACTTGATGATTTCGCGCGCGTACTCTCCGCGCGCGGCTGGAAGGTCTACCTCGACGCTCCGGGCTCGCTCCGGGCCTATCGACTTCGGAATGACTTCGAGGAACTTCGCGCAGGCCTTTCCGGCGCCGCCGACGGCGAGTTCGAGATGTACGAGGCCCGGGTAACCTACGACGGATCGCGGCGGGAGCGCACTTTCCGCATCCGCGTCTCCGGGGGAGAGGATGCCGGTACGGACCCGGCCCGTGTGATGCTCCCCTGGTTCCTCGAATCGCTCGAACATCGGGGTCCTCGGAGACTCAGCGCGTACGTGGCCACCGTCTCGGCGGGATACAACCGGTTTCACGAATTCGAACCCTATCCCAGGTGGCGCATCGGGACGCTCCAGCTCGGGGCGGACATTCTCCACGATCCCGCGCGGCATCTGCACGAGGGGGCCGCTCGGCTGGCCCTGGGCGAGTACTTCCATCTGAGGGGGCATTTGAATCTCAGCCCCGAATGGAAGGACGTATGGTATGATATCACCCTGCTCCTTGCGGGCGTTCAGACGGTCTCGGCGGACGCGTCGCGGCCGGACCGGCGGATCCTCGGACTATTCTCGGGGATCGAGCTTTCCCGCCCCTCGCTTAACTTCAAGGAATTCATGTGGAGCGACGGGATTTACGAAGACCATCCTCATATTCAGTATTTTATCCTCAAGCCGGTCATGCCCGGTTTCATCCGTCAGTGGGGCCCGGACCGACGTTACAGCGTGTCGGCCTTCGCCTCGGCCGCCGTATCAGTGAACTCCTCGCTCTGCGCGACGAATATCACCGAGGCGGAAGAGGACGATCTGAGCCCGATATTCCGTTCGAAATATTACGGAAACCGCCGGCAGAATTTCTACTACAGCTGGTCGGTGCCACTGGCCCTGTCGTTCGCCGCGGACCGCGTGGGCCCGCTGCGCCTGAGGGCCGACTACCGGTTTTACTACTTTTCCCCCGTCGAGGAGGAGAGGGCGTACGATATCCTGAACGTCCCCGGCGGATCGATCGGTTTCTATCTCAGCCGCGGCGTGCTCGCGACCGCAGCGTATGAATACTGGCATGTATACAGCCGCCTGCGTGCGGATACAAAGCACTATTCGTGGCACAGGGTCAATTTCGGGCTCGAATGTAAAATCGGCGCGGGCGCCCACACGCCGGGGAACGGCTGAGACGTGGTACGGACAATGAAGGCAATCATTCGAAAAGCGACCAGCAGCCGTCGTACGCTTCCTTTTGCCGCGGCGGTGCTCGCGATAATCGTTTCGGCCCGCATTACGCCGCTCTTCGCGGAACAGGCGGGCAATCCGCCTCAGGTGAATCTCGTCGATACCGATCCGGCGTTTCCAGTGCTCGGCGATTATTATGTGAAAGGCTTTTTCGAGGGGTACGCCGCCTCCGTGCGATATGTGCGGACCGCGGGAGTACCGGCCGTGGACGAGGGTCTTCTGATCGTCAGCAAGCGCATCCGCTGCGAGGGATTGTACGGCATCGGGTTCACCATGTATCCGCGGAACAACGGGGGCCTCGTCTCGCGCGTGCAGTGGGCGATTCCCGACGGCAGGGACTTCGAGCGCGACAGCGCGGAGGCGCTCCGGGGTGTGCTCGAGGTCGCCCTCCCCTCGGAAAAAGCGGATCGTAAGGAATCGATGCTCGCATACGCTCTCGCCTCTGACGACCGCCGGATAAGCGATCTCGTTTACGAGGAAAGGGACGGGGAAACCGTCATTACGGGGTATTCGGTGGACGTGAACGTTCCTCCGTCGCGTACCGCCCGGTTCTGGCGTTCCCTCGGGGGGATCACTGTCCTTAACGGTCTGGGCGAGATCGATTACGTGATGAACCTGGATACCAACACCGATGACTGGAAATACCCGCTGTCGCTTGCGGGCTTCAAGCGGAAACTCGCCGACGGGATGACCCTGGACGCGAACAACTTCACCACCAATTGTGTGGGGCACGTCTACTCGGGCAATTTGTACTATAACGCGGCGCGCAGCAACGGCTACGGCTTCTACGGCTCGATGATGTTTTCAATTGCCGGAAGCCTGATGTGGGAATACCTGGGCGAGTTCAAGGAGGAGGCCTCGCTGAACGACCTTTTCACCACCGGGATCGGCGGCGCGCTTTTCGGCGAGGCCCTTCACCAGACGGGATTGTTCGTTGAGAAAAACATGAGCCCCGGTTTTCTCCGCAGCGCGCTCGTTCTCATCATCGATCCGCTCCGCGTGGTCAACCGCGCGCTGGATCGCGCCTGCACCTCGACCTACAAGATCAATGTGAGCTTCATAAGCCCCGCGCAGGCGGCCGCAGAGGGGCTCCGCAAGGGGCGTTAGGGACGAACGTTTAATTTTGACGCGCCGCCCTTTCCGTGGTATTAAAATATAATTGACATTCGGCGTAAATCTGACATTGAATCGTTCTTTATTGCCGAACGTATAATATAATGGAGAAAAATCTCCATTTTTTAATGTATCGCGTGTCCGGCGCCGGCCGGTGACAACGAGGCGTGCGGGGAGAATTGCGGTGAAGATGACGGGTGCGGAAATAATCGTTGAATCCCTCAAGAAGGAGGGAGTGGAGCACGTATTCGGCTATCCGGGCGGCGCGGTGATTCCCATTTTCCACCAGCTGTTCAACGCCCCGTTCAACTTCTACCTCGCCCGGCATGAACAGGGGGCGGTGCACGCGGCCGACGGCTACGCCCGCGCGTCGGGCAGGGTTGGCGTGGTGATCGCGACCTCAGGCCCCGGCGCGACCAACCTGGTAACGGGCATCGCGACGGCCTATATGGACTCGGTGCCTCTTGTGGTCTTTACCGGGCAGGTATCGACCGAGATGATAGGCAACGACGCCTTCCAGGAGGCCGACATTACCGGCATCACGCGGCCCATTTCCAAGCACAACTATCTCGTGCAGAGGGTGGATGACCTGGCGCGCATCATAAAGGAATCCTTTTATATCGCCTCCACGGGCCGCCCGGGGCCGGTCGTCATCGACGTTCCCGTGGATGTCTCGAAAGCGGAGACCAGGTTCGCGTATCCTGAGCACGTGCATCTTCGGAGCTACAAGCCCGTATACAAGGGACATCCCCTGCAGATCAGCAAGGCGTGCGCACTCATAGAGCGGGCGAAGCGGCCGGTCATCTATTCGGGGGGGGGCGTGATAAGCTCCAACGCCAGCGAGGAGCTTCGCGAGTTCGTAAGGAAGACCGGCATTCCCATCACCACCACTCTTATGGGGATGGGGGCGTACCCCGAGACCGATCCGCTCTCGCTCAAGATGCTCGGCATGCACGGCACCTGCTACGCCAACCAGGCGGTGCACGATTCCGACCTGCTTATCGCCATCGGCGCGCGCTTCGACGACCGCGTTACCGGCAAGATTTCGGAATTCATTCCGGAGGCGAGGGTGATCCACATCGACATCGACCCCTCGTCGGTGAGTAAAAACGTGCAGGTCGACGTTCCGATCGTCGGCGACTGCAAGCAGGTGCTCGCGGAGATCAATAAAACGGTAAAGGCTCCCGAGATCGGCGAATGGATTGACAAACTGAAAAAACTGAAGGCGGAAAACCCGCTTACCTATAAAGACAGCGAGGCGAAAATCAAGCCGCAGTACGTTGTCGAGCGCGTCTATGCGCTCACGAAGGGCGAGGCCGTCATCTGCACCGAGGTGGGGCAGAACCAGATGTGGGCGGCGCAGTTCTTCGAGTACACGGAACCCCGTACCTTCATCTCGTCGGGGGGGCTCGGCACGATGGGTTTCGGTTTTCCGGCGGCCATCGGCGCGCAGATCGCGCGGCCGGACAGGCGCGTGGTCGACATCGCGGGCGACGGCTCCATCCAGATGAACATCCAGGAGCTCATCGTCGCCGTGCAACACAGGCTCCCCATCGTTATCGCCATACTCAACAACGGCTTCCTGGGCATGGTGCGCCAGTGGCAGCAGCTTTTCTACGACAGGCGCTACTCCCACACCTGCATCAGCTTCGCCCCCGATTTCGTCAAGCTCGCGGAGGCGTACGGCGCGGAGGGCATCCGCGTGGAAAAGAAGGAGGAGGTCGACGCCGCGATCGCGCGCGCGCTCGCGATAACCGACCGTCCCACTGTCATCGACTTCAGGGTGGACCGCGAGGAGAACGTCTATCCCATGGTGCCCGCGGGCAAGACCATAAAGGACACCATCACGAGGGAACTCCTATGAGGCACGTCATATCCGTCAAGGTGGAGAACAAGTCGGGCGTCCTCGCGCGCGTGGCCGGGCTTTTCTCCGCGCGCGGCTACAATATAGACTCGCTGGCGGTAAGCCAGACCGAGCAGGAGGACGTGTCGGTGATGACGATCGTGGTGCGGGGCGACGACCGCATCATCGAACAGGTCAAGAAGCAGCTCAACAAGCTTATCGACGTCATTAAGGTCTCGGACCATTCCGAATACCCTTCGGTCCAGCGCGAGCTCGCGCTCGTCAAGGTGAACGCGCAGCCTTCAAAACGCTCGGAGGTCTACCAGCTCGCCGAGATATTCAGGGCGGAAATAGTTGACATATCGCTTAAGACCATTACACTCGAGCTCACAGGCGAACCGGAGAAAATCGACAACTTCATCGAGCTGATGCGGCCGTATTCCATAAAGGAACTCATCCGCACGGGACGCATTTCGATGAACAAGGAATAGCGCGTAAATTTGCCCTGCCGGCGTCGCGGCGACGAATTCCCGAATCGATGAGAACTGCCCGCGGCGCGCCGCGCGCCGTCGTTTTCCGCCGGCGCGGGGGCGTTATATTATAAGGAGTGAACCAATGGCGAAGATGTATTACGACAACGACGCGGACCTCGGCGTTCTGGGAAATAAATTGATCGCGGTCATCGGCTACGGCAGCCAGGGCCACGCGCAGGCGCAGAACCTCCGCGACAGCGGGCTCAAGGTGATCGTGGCGGAGCTTCCCGGCACCGACAACTACAGGCTGGCCGAATCGCACAACTTCAAGCCGGTATCGGCGAAGGAAGCCGCCGAGAAGGCCGACGTCATCCAGATCCTGGCGCAGGACCACATCCAGGCGAAGCTGTATAAAAGCGAGGTCGAGCCCCATCTTAAGGCCGGCAAGACGCTGGTTTTCTCGCACGGTTTCAACATCCACTTCGGGCAGATCGTCCCGCCGAAAGAGGTCGACGTCATCATGGTGGCGCCGAAGGGCCCGGGACACCTGGTGCGCAGCGAATACGAAAAGGGAGGCGGCGTGCCGTCGCTCATCGCCATCCACAACGACGCCTCGGGCAAGGCGAAGGCGACGGCGCTCGCCTACGCGAAAGGCATCGGCGCGGCCAGGGCCGGCGTGCTTGAGACGAGCTTCAAGGAAGAGACCGAGACGGACCTTTTCGGCGAGCAGGCGGTGCTCTGCGGCGGAGCCTCGGCGCTGGTAAAGGCCGGTTTCGACACCCTGGTTGAGGCGGGCTACCAGCCCGAAATCGCCTACTTCGAATGCCTGCACGAGCTCAAGCTCATTGTCGACCTGTTCTATCAGGGCGGCATCAATTACATGCGCTACTCGGTTTCCGACACCGCCGAGTTCGGCGACTACGTGAGCGGTCCTCGCATCGTCAACGACGCCACCCGCGCGGAGATGAAGAAGATCCTCGCCGAGATACAGGACGGTTCGTTCGCGCGCCGCTGGATCAAGGAGAACGAGGACGGGCGTCCCTTTTTCAACAGGGTCAAGGAGGAACAGCGCAACCACGCGATCGAGAAGGTCGGGTATGAGCTCCGCAAGATGATGAAGTGGATCGACGCGAAATAACCTCGCACAACGGCGACCCGACCCCGGGCGACGGCAATACGAGAATACACGGGAAGACGGTGATGAGAATCGCCGTCTTCGTTTTTTCCGGTGAAACACCGGCTCCGGACGCAAGAGCTTGACAAACGGTGAAAGCCGGTCTATGGTTCCCGGGCAACCGGGCGCGGGTACTCTTTCCGTTCCCCGTCCGGCTTCAAACGCGGCTGAAAGGCGGTATGCGATGACTGCGCCATCGATGTCGTTCCGGGACCGGTTTACCCTGGCCCTCCTCTTCGTAATGAGCATGCTTCTCTTCGCCGACCAGATGATCATGTCGGCCATACTTCCGGAGCTTTCCAGGGAATACGGCGCGAGTGAAACGACCCTCGGCCTCATTGGCTCCGCTTTCACGCTGGTCGGCGCCTTCGTCAGCATCGTGTTCGGCTATCTTACCGACAAGATCTCGCGCAAGCTGCTTCTTGTGGGCGTTATCCTGCTGGGCGAGGTGCCCTGCATCATGACGGGAATCCCGTTCTTCACGCAGGACATAGGCTCGTTCACGACGCTTCGCATCCTGACGGGTCTGGGGCTCGGCGGCATATTCCCGCTTTCCTATTCCATACTGGCCGATTACTTCAAGGAAGAGCACCGGGCCACGGCGTCGGCCTGGATGACCGTGGCGTGGTCGGTCGGGGGGATTCTGGGCGTGATGCTGGCCGGTTATCTGACCAACAGCTACGGCTGGAGGCTTTCGTTTATTCTGGTCGGCGCACCGAACATCCCCATCGCGCTCTTCTTCGCGCTGTACGCACGCGAGCCCGAGCGCGGCAGGACCGAGGACGCGCTGGAGGATCTCATCCGCCGGGGAATCGTCTACCGCCAGACCATCCATCCGCGCGACTTCAGGGTCATTTTTCTGAATAAAACCAACATCTACACCTTCCTTCAGGGCCTGCCGGGAACCGTGCCCTGGGGAATTCTGACCTACTGGATAATCACCTTCTTTCAGGAATACCGGAACGTATCGAAGGAAACGGCGACAACGATCTTCCTCGTCGTCGGCATCGGATCGGTGGTCGGCGGGCTCGTTTTCGCGTACGTCGGCGAGTGGCTGTACAAGAAGCGGCCGTCGTACATGCCGCTCCTGTGCGGATTCGGGGTGCTCGGCGGGATCGTACCGGCGCTCCTTCTGGTCAACCTGACCATAGAAAACGTTCCGGCATACCTGGTACTCGGCTTCGTAACCGGGGCGCTGGTGTCGGTCGCGGCGGCCAACGTTCCCGCCATGATCATGAACGTCAACCGGCCGGAGCACCGCGGCACGGTGTTCTCGGTGTTCAACATCACCAACAATATCGGGCAGGGCCTGGGGCCCGCGATCGGCGGGCTGCTGGCGCCGCTGGGGTATCTCTTCATGATGAACTTCGCGGTCCTGTGGTGGGTGCCGTGCGGGCTTTTGCTTCTCATGGTCGCGCGTTATATTACGAGGGACAGGGAGGCGCTGCGCTCCCTCCTCGCGGAACGCGCGCGGGAGATGGAGACGGCGGGGGCGCGTTCCATTCGTAATTAAGCTGATGCTAACCCGACTGCGTACGGCCGTGAGCTTCGGTCCGGCGGGTTGTTATCCGGGCGCGGCGGATAAGGCGTGAGTATCGCGCGTGATGTGTATCTGGCGGAGGGCGGGATATGTATTACAAAGAGGACTGGGACATCACCCGAAAACGCTTCGAGGCCTTCTGGGCCCGCGACATGCTCGACCGCTGCTGTATTTCGGTCACCGCGCCGAGGACCGTTCCTCTCGCCGCGGATTACGATCTGCGCGCGGCCGGCGATCTTTTCCAGCAGTGGACCGATCCGGAGATCGCCTACGGCGCGTACGAGTTCGTCTTCAGCCACGGCCATCACGGCGGCGAGGCGCTTCCCATAGCTTCGGCCTACATGGGCCCGGGCGTGGTGGCGGCCTTTATCGGCGCCGATTACACCCTGCGGCCGGAAACGGTCTGGTTCGGCCGGGAACCGGTGCTGAAAACATGGGAGGAGCGGAAGCCGCTCGGACTCATCGAGGACCACGGGCTGTGGCGGGCGGCCTTGCGCATGACGGCGTACTATTCGGAGCGCGCGCCGGGAAGGCACCTGGTCGGGATGACCGATCTGGGCGGCGCGTTCGATATCGCGGTGTCACTGCGCGGGACACAGGAGCTGATATTCGACCTGGTCGACCGCCCGGAGGATGTGGAGAAACTGGTGGAGGAGATCGACGATGTGTGGTTC
>JAGODA010000383.1 GCA_017998475.1 Spirochaetota bacterium
CGGGCGGCCCATACGATCCAGTTCTCCCCGTCGGCCAGGAAGGCCGCGTGCCCCAGAATCAGGCAGCGCCCCTGGAACGACGGCGCCTGGCGCGAAAAGGCCTTCGACGGATAAAGCGATGTTCCCGAGGGCAGCCGTTCGCCCCGGATGCCGGGCTCGACCCAGCGGCACCCCAGGGATTCGAGGAAGTCGTAGACGCCGTACAAAAGACCCCTCGGACCGTCCCCTTTTATCTCCACACGGGTGGCCGTCGCGCGCCAGTTGAAGCCATCCCCCCGGGGACCGTGCGAAAGAACAACGGCCGGGGCCCCGGCCTCCTCGCGCGCGGCGAACGGAAGGCGCTTCCGCGTTATGCGCTCCAGCACGAGCGCGGCCTCCGCGGCGGCCGTACGCGCGACCCTGTCGTTCGACGGCGCCACTATTCTCCAGTCGCGGGCGAAATCCAGCGTCACACCCGCCCCGGCTCGCCCGCGCGCGACGGGCGCTGCCGCCTCATCGGCGCTCACGGCACCCGTCCCGAAAACCAGCGCCGCCATCGCCGCCGAGATGAAAAGCACACGCCATCCGGACATTTATAACCTCGTTGAAATACACGACCGACGGACCTCCCGTCGCATCCGCGAAACGGGCCCGCGTTTCGCGACGCGCCATATCGTGCGAACCGGCAACTCCGCCCCGCACCCGGTCCCGCTGAAAACCGTATTTCGTAGTGTATCCGGGGAACCACCGCTATACAAGCACGATCGGGCCCGCAGGGCAATTAAAAAATCCGTCCTGCTCAGCCGAAAGCGCGTATCAGCGCATCGACCAGGCCCTCTATGGTGTATTCCGACGCCTCGATGTCCACGCGATGTCCCGTCTCGCGGACCGCGGCGGATGTAATGGGGCCGATGCTTGCGTGCAGTGCGCGCGATTCGCCGACAATCGAAAAGAAATTTCTCGCCGTCGACGAACTCGTAAAGGTGACGATGTCGGCCGTCCGCACGGTCTCCATGATTTCCCCCGACGGGGGTGCCGGCCGAACAGTGTCGTATATTGGAACCCTCCGCACATCGGCACCCAGCGCGGACAGCCCCCGGGGCAGGGCGTCGCGCGCTTCCTCGGCGCAGGGAAGGAGAACGCGCGCCCCGGCCACTCCGACCGCTCCCATCGCCGATACCACCGCCTCGGCGACGTATTCCGGGGGGACCAGGTCCGGCCGCAGGGATCGCTTTTCTATTTCTCGTCCGGTAGCCGGCCCGATGGCCGCGATTCTAACGCCTTTCAGGCAGCGCACGTCTCGTCCCAGCGCGAACAATCGCTCGAAAAATATGCCGACCGCGTTCTGAGAGGTGAAGACCAGCCAGTCGAAAGATTCGATCGCGCCTATCGCCTCGTCAAGCGGGCCCGTGTCGGCCCTGGGCACTATGCGGATCGTAGGGAACTCCAGAACGTCCGCGCCCAGCTCGGCCAGACTCCTCGAGAGCGCCGAGGCCTGCTCGCGGGTGCGCGTAACGACGATCTTTTTACCGAACAGGGGAAGCGCGTCGAACCAGCGAAGCGTCCCCCTGAGCGTTACGACCCCTCCGACTATGATGATCGCCGGGGGGCGCAGTCCCAGGCGGGCGACCTCGTCGGCAATCGTCTCGAGTGTGCCCGCCGCCACGCGCTGACGCGGCGTGGTACCCCAGCTCACCACGGCGGCCGGAGTTTTTTCGGGAAAGCCCTTTTCACCGCAAAGCTTCGCGGAGATGCGGGCAAGGTTCTTCATGCCCATTAAAAAAACGAAGGTCTTGTCGGCATCGAAATCCGGGAAGTTGACGTCCTCCTCCTCGGGTGCGTCATCGCGCCTGTGGCCGGTTATCACCTCGAAGGCGCTGGCGTGATCCCGGTGCGTCACCGGTATTCCCGCGTACGCGGGGGCGGAATAGAACGACGAGACGCCGGGGATGATGGAAAAGCGCACGCCGGCTTTGACCAGCTCCTCGGCCTCCTCGCCCCCGCGGCCGAAGATAAACGGATCGCCCCCCTTCAGGCGTACGACCGTCTTTCCTTCGCGCGCCTTGCGCACTATGAGCTCGTTTATCTCCGTCTGCGAGAGCGTGTGATCCCCGCCCTGCTTGCCGACATATATCTTCTCGCAATCGAGCGCGTTCACGAGAGCGGGACTGGCGAGATAATCGTACACCACGCAATCGGCGCGCTTGAGAGCGTCGAGTGCCTTGAGCGTCAGGAGTTCCGGGTCGCCAGGTCCGGCGCCCGCAAGGTATACCATGCCTTTTTTCATAGCAGAGCGTCGGCCCCCTCCTCCTTGAGCATTTCCGCCAGCCGGCGCCCGACCAGCGCCGGATCTCCGCCGTCGATCGACTTCCGTATCAACCGCTTCCCGTCAACCGAGGCCACGAGGCCGGAAAGGTGCAGCACGTCACCCGAGCGATAGGCGAGCGCGCCCAGGGGCACATGGCACCCCCCGCCGAAGTGTTCGAGGAAGCGGCGCTCGGCCTCGACCGAGGCTTCTGTCTCCGGATCGTTTAAACCGCCGACTATTCCGTACAGTTCGCCGTCGTCCGCGCGCACCTGCACCGCGAGCGCTCCCTGCGCGGGGGCCGGAAGAAAATAGCTGTAAGGCAGAGTGAACTCAACCAGCCCGTAGGTATCGAGTCCGAGGCGGGCCATTCCCGCCCGGGCGAGGACGATCGCGTCGAACCTCCCCTCGCGCAGGCGGCGGATGCGGGTCGGCACGTTCCCCCTGAGCGGCCGGATCTCGAGCGAGGGCATGATGTTGCGCAACTGAGCGGCGCGGCGAAGCGAGCTCGTGCCGACGATCGCGCCATCGGCGAGCGGAAGGTCGTTCCCCTCGAGGTAACGCTCCGCCCGCACGAGGAGAACGTCCGAGGGGTCTTCCCGCTTGATGACCGCGGCGATGGTCAGCCCATGCGTATGTTCGGTCGGCAGGTCCTTCATGGAATGCACCGCGACGTCGATCTCGCGCCCCAGCAGAGCGTCCTCGATCTCCTTGGTGAAGAAACCCTTCCCCTCCATTTTATCGAAGGAGACATTCTGGATCCGGTCACCTTTCGTCTTGATCACAACGATGCGCGCGCGGTCCCGTCCTATGAGGTCGGCGACGTGGTTCGCCTGCCAGAGTGCGAGATCGCTCCCGCGCGTCCCTATCCGTAT
>JAGODA010000384.1 GCA_017998475.1 Spirochaetota bacterium
AAAGGGAAGGGGATTCCGGTGAAGTTCAGCGCGGCGGCAATACAGGACGATCACGGAAGACGCACCGGCGTCGTCCTCGTTATAAACGATATCAGCGAACAGAAGCGGTCGGCGGCCGAAACGGCGAATACCCTTACAAGGCTAAGGGGCGCAATGAACTCGATTATCGAGGCCATGGCCTTCACGGTGGAAACGCGCGATCCCTACACGGCAGGGCACCAGCGTCGCGTAACGGACCTTGCCCGGGCCATCGCCGGCGAATTGGGACTTTCCGACGATGAAATAGACGGCATACGCATGGCGGGCGTTATTCACGATCTGGGCAAGATTTCGATTCCCGCCGAAATTCTCAGCAAGCCCGGAAGGCTCTCGCCGATCGAATTCGAGCTCATCAAGACGCACCCGCGGACCGGGTACGAGATCCTGAAAAATATCGATTTCCCATGGCCCGTCGCGCAGATCGTGTTTCAGCACCACGAGAAGATGGACGGTTCGGGTTATCCTCTCGGAGCTTCGGGAAGCGATATTCTCATAGAATCCCGGGTGCTCGCCGTGGCCGACGTGGTCGAGGCGATCGCGTCGCATCGTCCGTACAGGGCGGCCCTCGGCATAGAAAAGTCGCTTGAGGAGATAGTGAAGTTTCGGGGGATACATTTCGATCCGGCCGTTGTCGACGCCTGCGTGATCCTATTTACGGAAAGAGGTTTTCAGTTTTGAAACATCCCTGGTGTTTACGGGTTATAATTTCCCGGTGCCCGGCCGTGCGGCAGGAGTAAGCTGGCCCGGGTGCCGTCAGTTTAGGGGCGCAAACTCTCGGGATGCGGTCGACTGAAAAATAACGGACCGCGCACGATTAGCCTGACTGTGTGTACTCACAGGCGGTGCATGCGTACTGAAATCTAACGCAAAGTGAAGGGGGCCGGGAAAGGTTCCGGCCCCGTTAAGATCACGCCGCCTTCAAGAGACCAATCTCCCGCGCAATCTTTTCGCATTGCTCGATGACGAAATCGAGCTGCCAGTCCTCATGGCTGGCCATGAAGCTCATGCGGATCAATTGCATCCCCTGCGGAGTCGCCGGAAAGATAATGGGATTGTTGAAGACTCCGCCGTCGAACAATTTGCGCCAGAACATGAAGGTGAGCATGTCGTCGCCGATGATGATCGAGACGATGGGGGTTTCGGCGTCGACGACCCGCAGACCAATATCCTTCAGGCCGCGGCGTACACGGTTGGCGTTATCGTGAACACGCCGCACAAGCTCCGGTTCCTTCTTGACGATTTCAAGCGCGGCCCTGGCCGCCGCAACCTGCGCGGGAGTCATGCTCGCGCTGAAGATGCACGCGGGTGAGTGGTGTTTGAGATAGTCGATGACTTTTTTTTCGGCCGCGATGTACCCTCCGAGGGACGCGAGGCTCTTGCTGAATGTCCCCATTATCATGTCGACCCGGTCGTCAAGGCCGAAGTGACTCGCGGTCCCCCGTCCGCCCCTGCCGAGTACGCCGAGTCCGTGGGCGTCGTCGACCATCACCCGCGCGTTGTACTCGCCGGCGATCCTCACCACCTCGGGAAGATTGACGATGTCACCGCTCATGCTGAAAACACCGTCGGTAACCAGCAGTTTGCCCGCGTCAGCCGGGATCCGGGAAATCTTTCTCTCAAGGTCCTCCATATCATTGTGCTCGTATTTAACGAGCACATTGGAACCGGCGCGGCTTTTCGCGATAAGCGTTCCCTGGATGATGCTTGAATGGTTCTCACTGTCTGAAACGATATATTCCCCCTCGCCGATCATGGGGACGATCGCCCCCTGGTTGGTCTGGAACCCGGTGCTGAAAAGAAGAGCGGCCTCCTTGCCGACAAAATCGGCCAGAGCTTCCTCGAGCTCGATATGGATGTCCAGCGTACCGTTAAGCAGACGCGATCCGGAGCAGCCGGTGCCGTATTTCCTGATGGCGGCGATTGCCGCCTCCTTTACTCTAGGGTCGTTGGTAAGGCCGAGGTAGTTGTTAGAGCCGGCCATTATTGTCCGCTGCCCGTTCATGAAGACAACCGGGCCGTCGTTTTCGTAGATCGGATAAAAATATGGGTAATAGCCTATGGAACGAACCTCATCGGCCCTTGTAAATGAGTAACATTTGTCAAAAAGATCCATCTCGTTTTCTCCTGTAGAGTTCAATGGTCCCCGACGGTCTGGTACTGGATTCCGGGGCATTTTCGGTGACAGGGCGTGGCCATGCCACATAAGCGCGGCAGTATACTCGCGGGCACCTATAAATCAATCAAAAAAACTTATATGTTATAAAAAAATATATCAATATAGAAATCATAAATAATAAACAAATTAGAGTGAGCAATCATTCAGAAATGACTGAATGCTCACTCATTGGCCCGCCGAGTGAGCGGGACTGAAACGATCTGCCCGTGAGTGGGCCCGTGCCTAATCGATGACGCCCCTGTTCGATGGAATTGCTGCCGGGAAGCGGCAAACGAAAAGATGTTGTTTTTTAAACAAGCGGAAATAAAATGAGCATGCTATTTAAAGGCCTCCGGAGGCGGTTGGCGTTCGGAGAGAGGTATGATTATTTATACACGCAGGAGGGGACAATGCCGGTAGTAGAGTGGAAGAAAGAGGGAAGTATCGCGATAGTGTACATGAATAACGGCGAGAACAGGCACAATCCGGATTTTGCGAAGGGCATGCTGGACGCTCTCGGCGCGATAAAAGCGGACACGTCGATTACCGCCACGGTGCTTACATCGTCGGACCCCAAGAATTTTTCGCTGGGCATAGACGTCACCTGGCTGGGTGAGCGCATGAACGCCAAGGACACCCAGGCTATCAAGGACTTCATGTACGCGATGAACGACGTTTTTAAAAGCCTTCTGCTGTTCCCGATGCCTGTAATCGCGGCCATCAACGGCCACGCGTTCGGTAACGGCGCCATTCTTTCGTGCGCGTGCGATTTTCGTTTTATGAAGTCCGATCGCGGATACTTCTGTTTCCCGGAAGTGGACCTTGGCATACCGTTCCTTCCGGGCATGATCGCGTGGGTAAAGAAGGCTTTCCCTTATTATAAGTTCCAGGAGATGAAATACACCGGACGACGCGTCGGCGCCGCGGAACTCGCGGAGCACCATGTTCTTGAGAAGGCATGCGC
>JAGODA010000385.1 GCA_017998475.1 Spirochaetota bacterium
CCACGAGAGCATCCTCATCCAGAACATAGGCCTGGCCGTCGGCTTCGAGCTTGGCATTGCCGACCGCATGCTCATCAACCTTCCCCCCTCGCACGTGGGTTGTACCACCGAGCAGCTGGGCACCACCGTGTACGGCGGCGGCGTTTCGGTGATCCTGCACATCTTCGATCCCAAGCTCAGCCTCGAGGCGATCCAGAAACACAAAGTGACCGTGCTCGGGCAGATTCCCGCGCTCTTCAACATGGAATGGCGGCTGCCGGAATACAGGGACTACGACCTCTCGTCGCTCCGATTCGCGCTGTACGGCGGACAGGCCGTGTCGCGCGAGTTTCTGGTGCGCATGAAGGAAATGGCCCCGCGCATCGGCACGGGCCTGGGGCTTACCGAGACGGCGGGTTTCTGCACCTATACCAACGTCGACGCCGGCGTCGACGAGCTCGTGCAGGGAATCGGTTTCGACAGCGTCCTGTGCCCCATCAGTATCCGCGAAGTGATGAAGGCCGACGGCACGGCGGGCGCGGAAAAGCCGAAGGGAGAAATCGGAGAGATCTGCTTTTCCGGGCCGCAGATTTTTCTCGGTTATCTCGGCGACGAGGCGAACACGGCGAAGACCATTTCTAAGGACGGCATCTGCTACACCGGTGATATGGGCTTCTACGACGAAAAGGGACTGCACTTTGCCGGGCGCGCGAAGCTCGTCATCAAGCCAAAGGGCTACCAGGTGTATCCCGAGGACGTCGAGGGCCATATCGCCGCCAAGCTGAAGGGCCGCGTCTCGATGGTCGCCGTCGTCGGCGTGGAGCACGAGGTGTTCAGTGAGGGAATCATGGCCTTCGTGGAATGTCTGCCTGAGCAGAGCGTAACGCCCGATGAAGTGATGAAGGCCTGCGAGGACATTTCGTCCTATTCGCGTCCGTCTCACGTGGTGGTCTTCAAGGCGGGGGAGCTCCCGCTCAACCGCGTAGCGAAGACTGACTACATGGTGCTGAAGGACACCGCGAAGGAGATCGTAAAGGACCTCCGCGGCAAAGGCCAGTGGGACAAAGCCTGAGAGGGGTTCCGGGGAAGGCGCGCGTGTCTTCCCCGGATTCGGACGTCATGTCGTGTGAAATACACCTCAGTCTCTCCGGGCACTGCGTCGAGACCGCGGCGCGGAACGAGTTCAAGCGCCTCATGGACGGGTATTTCGCCGGAACGGGCGAATCGGGCGGAATCGAGGAGCGCCTCGCGCTTCTGCGGGAATTTATTGAAACATCCGATTTCCAGGCACTGCGCGCATCGGACGAGCGCCTCTCGGGAGCCGTGGAGTGCGCCGTTATCGTATATCGCGACGGTCGCGGCGGAGCGGCGCTGAGGATAGCCGGGCAAGGGCGTCCATAGCGGGGACGGCGTCGTCGGTCGCCGCCCGCGGATATTCAGGCGTCGAGCATCTCGCGGAGCTTCGAGGCGAGCTCGTCGGGCCTGAAGGGCTTCTGTAGAAACGCCGCGTTTCCCTCGCTCGTAATGAGGTCGTGGATCGTCCTGTCGGTATATCCCGAGATGAAAAGCACCTTGATGCCGGGCTTTAATCCGCGCAGCCGCGCGGCGAGCGCGTTCCCGCTGAGTCCGGGCATTACCAGGTCGACTACGGCTATGTGGATATCGCCCTTATGGCTGCCCCCGGTTTCAAGCGCCTCGTTCCCGTTGCGCGCGGGAAGCACCGTGTAGCCGTGGAGCTCCAGGACGTGGCAGATGAGGCTTCGCACCACGTCCTCATCCTCAACGACCAGCACCGTTTCGGTCCCGTGGCGCGCCGCGGCTCCTTTCGCCCTCGGGATATTTTCCGGCTCCGGTTTCTCCGCGCGCGGCAGGAATATTGTAAACGTGCTGCCGCTCCCCGGCTCGCTCTTCACGTCAAGGTGTCCCATGCTCTGCGCCACTATGCCGTATACCGTCGGAAGTCCGAGGCCCGTACCCTCCCCCGGGGCTTTGGTGGTGAAAAAGGGCTCGAATATATGCGCCCCGACCTCCTCGTTAAATCCGTGGCCGGTGTCGCTGACCGTCAGGCGGACGTATTCCCCGTCCTTCATTTCGGGCGAGCAGCTCGGCGAGTCGAGGGGAACGGCGCAGTTTGATGTGGCTATCGTCAGGGTGCCGCCGCCCGGCATCGCGTCGCGCGCGTTGACTGCCAGGTTCATGATGACCTGCTCGATCTGTCCCGGATCCACCTCGATTTTCCAGAGATCTTTCCCCAGGCTGCTTTTCAGCTCGATGTGCTCGCCGATGAGCCGTCGGAGCATGGATTCGATGTTGGTAACGATGGTGTTGAGGTCGACCACGCGCGGCTGCATGACCTGTTTGCGGCTGAAGGCCAGAAGCTGGCGCGTCAGGTGCGCGGCGCGCTCGCCGGCGCGGTTGATCTCCTCTATCTCCCGGACGAACGGGCTTCCGGCCGGCATCTGCGACAGGATGAATTCGCTGTAACCGTTTATCACGGTAAGGAGGTTGTTGAAGTCGTGGGCTATTCCTCCGGCAAGCCTTCCCACCGCCTCCATCTTCTGCGCCTGCTGGAACTGCTGTTCGAGCCGCTTGCGGTAGGTTTCGTCGAAGATATAGCCGCGCACCTCGACCAGCGCCCCCCCCTCGAAGATACCGGTGGTGTTTGTGACGATGAAGACGGGAGAGCCGTCGGCGCGTCGCAGCTCGCGCTCGTGGTAGACGAGCATCCGGTTTTCGCGGATCGAGCGCATGAACGACTCCCAGTCCGCCGCCGAGGGGAAGAGCCGCCTGAAATCGGTCCCCATGGCCTCCTCGGTCGACGGAAAGCCGAATATGCGGGCGAAAGCGGGATTACAGGTAACGATCGTTCCGTCGGCGCCGGCGATGAAGTCCCCGGTGAGGTCCTCCTCGAAAAAGCGGCGGTAGCGCTCCTCGCTTCGACGCAGCTCGTTCTCCATGCGGTGCTTGTAAAGCGCCATCTCTATCGTGGTGCGCAGCTCCCTCTCCTCGAACGGCTTCAGTATGTAGCCGTATGGCTGGGTGAGCTTTGCGCGGTGCAGCGTGGTGTCGTCGGCGTACGCGGTGATGTAGATGATGGGGATGTCGCGCCGTTCGTTGATCGTCATCGCGATCGACACGCCGTCCGCCGAATCGGTCCCGGCCCCTTTCAGTAGTATGT
>JAGODA010000386.1 GCA_017998475.1 Spirochaetota bacterium
TGAGTATCCGATCGCTCCAAGCGGACAACATCCCCTCCACGGGCGGGTCGGATGACAGGATCTTACCACCATGGGACATGCTGACGCGAATATTCCCCCACCCCCCCGCCCATCCCACAGCTATTCATGACGGATATGAAGGAAAGACTAAAATTTTAGTGTACAAAAGCGATATATTCTGATAAAAGCGCTATACTGGATTAATGTGCGGAACCGGTTTGCCGTCGTTCCCGGGAGGTGATTATGGAATTCAAGAATCTCACCGTAAAGCGTGTCATGAACACAGGCCTTATAAGCTTCTGCAGGCCGAAATACCTCAACGCGCTCAACACCGAAACTCTTCTCGAGCTCGACGCGGCCATCGCCCAGCTCGAAGCCGACGAGAGTATCTATGTCGTGGTCATCACAGGCGAGGGCAAGGCTTTCGTATCCGGCGCGGACATATACGAAATGAAGGACCTAACGCCCGACCAGGCGCGTTTTTTCTCGCAGCGGGCCCAGGGGGTATTCCGTAAAATTGAACTGATGGAAAAACCGGTCATCGCCGCGGTGAACGGTTACGCCCTCGGCGGGGGGTGCGAGCTCATGATGTGCTGTGATATCCGCATCGCGAGCACCAGCGCGAGGATCGGCCATCCCGAGGTGGGTCTCGGCATAACACCGGGCTTCGGCGGCACACAGCGCCTTCCGCGGCTGATCGGGATCGCGCGTGCCAAGGAATTCATTTTCTCCGAGAAGGTGGTGAGCGCCGAGGAGGCGGAGCGCGTAGGGCTGGTCAACAGGGTGGTGGCCCCGGAAGACCTTATGGACGAGACCCTGCACCTTGCCGGCACCATCGCGATGAAGAGCCGGCACGCGGTCAAATACGCCAAAACCGCGATCAATCGAGGAATTGAAACCGATATCGCTACCGGCCAGGCCATCGAGCGCGATCTGTTCGGCCTCTGTTTCGCGAGCGGGGAACAGAAGGAGGGAATGGCCGCCTTCGTGGAAAAGCGGCAGCCCAAATTCTGATTCACACCGAAAAATTCTTGCGCAATCGGGCAAGGGGTCGTTTTTCTGCTCGTATGGACATTCCCGGATTTCTTATTAAAATACCGAAGGACGAGCCGCTGGAGCCGGGCACACTGGTGCGGCGTATCGGCGGCGGAAAGGACCAGCAGGGAGTTTTTTCGCACCGCACGGAAGGCGGAATGGTGCTTCGCGAGGTGATCGATCTTGCCTCCGGCGAGTACGCGACTTCCGAAGGCCTCCTTGCGCCCGGAGACAACGATACGCTGTACCGATATTCGCACTCTTTCGCGTCGAGCCACGTCCGCGCCCAGGCGCTCCAGGTTATATCGGAGTGGTCACTTCTCAGGAAACATCCCGAGCTTCGCGACCAGATACTTTCATTCGCGGCCACGGTCTTTTCCGCGGAGCAGATCCTCGAAATGAAGAAGACCGACACGCTCCAGAAGCTTTTCGTACCGATACAGCAGAGGTTCGCCATCGGCAAGTACACGGAGAAGGTGGACTGGAGAAAGCGCATGCTGGATGACTTCAGGGAACGCCTCGACGGCCTGCACCCTGGTGACCATCTTACCTATATAGCAAACGTACCCGAAGGCGGCATAAAGCCTCCTTCTTTCTTCTCGGCGGGGACGAAGCCCCACCAGGAAACGCACTGGGTGTTGCAAAACGAACCTTTCTCGTTCAGTCCGACGCACGGCGGCCATATCAAGCTCGCGAGCGACAGGGGGGCGAAAACCCTTATCGTCGACGCGGGCTCGAATTATGTGGGCAGGGGAAATAAGACCACGCTGATCACCGCGAACGCCGTGGTGGACGCCCTCTACCGTCTCTATCAGGGGTATTATTTTATACCCGTGGAGGGAAGGGGCGCTTTCGGCACGGAACAGAGCTACTGACCTCCCGGATTTTTCTTGACATACCGTCGGTCAATTCATACATATTATTTTTAAGTAACGAATACGTGATATTCTTCTATTAATTGTATAATAGTAGAAACACGCTATGTTTGTGTAAGTCGTCCATGGACGGGACCGGCATCGCTCGTAAGGAGTCAGATCGATGATTCAACAGATAACGCCTACCATAAAGATCGTTTATACCGAGGACGGTTTCACCGAGAGCAACTGTGTTCTTGTCGAGGACGATGTCAGGCTCATGATCGACAGCGGCGCCGGAAGGGCCCTCTCGGAGGCCCGGCCCGATACGGTCGATGTGCTGGTCAATTCGCATCACCACGTGGATCATATCCGGGGAAACGACGAGTTCATCCGCGCCCGGATTCTCGCCCACGATCTCGAAAAAGACGCCATGGGGAGCCCCGAGAAGCTGATGGCTGTCAGCGGCTGGAACGAACTCATGGAAGGAACGCTCGAGGAACACGCGGCGCAGTTCGGCGGCATACCGGCGCGCCTCTACGAGCCCTGGCGTGTGGACGGGACTATCGCGGAGGGGCAGAGTATCGACTGCGGAAGCACACGCTTCGAGGTGCTGCATACCCCCGGACACACGGCGGGACACTGTTCCTTTTTCTTTCCGGAGGAATCGGTGGTCTTTATGGGCGACATCTGCCTCACGGCGGCGGGCCCCTGGTATGGCGAGGAACACGCCGATATCGACGAATTCATCCGGTCGATAGACCGCATAATCGAGCTCAACCCGGCGCGCGTCGTGACGGGCCATCGTCCGGGCGTGATCGAGGGTGATATTGAAAAGGTGCTGACCGAATACCGGGACCGCATGCTGAAGCGTGAGCGGAGGATCTTCAACCATCTCAGGGAGCATCCATCGACCATACACGAACTGGCCGAGCGCAATCTCATCTACCGGGCGCATCCCACGACCTTTGTGCTTTTCTGGGAAAAATCCATGCTCAAAAAGCACCTCGAGCGTCTGGCGGCCGCCGGAGCGGTGGAACAGGTCGAGGGCGGACGTTTCAGGGCGCTCGAGATGGTTCCGGCGCGCTGAGATCCACGATCTTTATGTCTTGACAAATCCGTTCCGGAGCGGTCTCTCCTTTCCTTGGCATCGGTCCGACCGTTCATCATGAATCGCATAGTGACATTGTTTCCGCTGTGGGTGCTCGCGGCGAGCGTCATCGCGCTCTTCCATCCGCCCGTGTTCACCTGGTT
>JAGODA010000387.1 GCA_017998475.1 Spirochaetota bacterium
TCGGAATCGTCGATCGCGCGATAGCGGACGTAGGCGGCCGCAGCCGTGTCGGTCGGCTGGAGGGCGAGAAGCGCGGGGTTTCTGCCGGCGTCGAACGGGCCGTCGGAAACCACCGTCACGAGATTGCCCATGGCCGTGCCGCGCACCTGGGCGTCTCCCTTCGAGGGAAACGCAATAAGCGGAATCGCGAGCGCAAGAACCAGAATGAGCCTGTTCATCGGAGCGACCGCCTACTCATACAGGAAGGAGATGTCAACGCCCTCTTTTATCTGCATGAGCGTTATCGGAATGATACGGGATTCGTAGAGATTGGTGCTCCCGGGGACGCGCAGGGACACCTCTATGCTTTTGGGCGAGAATTTCGGATGCGAGAAGGTCAGGCTGAACGTGTTGTCCTTTTTCGCGTCCATTTCCTTTTCGTTGTACTCGGGCCAGAAGTGGAAGTAGCCCTTGGTCGCCTTGTTCGTAAAGTAGGGATTGGTCCAGCTCTCGTCGATCATTGCGGCGGGTTTGTCCCCGTAGAGCAGCGTGACCTCGACGCCGGGGATTATGGAGAAAGTGGTCTCCTCGAGCACTTCGCCCATGATGTGCGGCAGCATGCGCGTCCGGCCGGCGAGCTCGTCGACGCTCGACGGGCTGGAAGGGCGGCGGCCGCGTACGTTCTGGATGGCCTCCTGGATCAGGAAAAGGATGTCAGTGCGCTGCTGGAACTTGAAGCGCGATTCGAGCTTTCCGTGGATGATGCCGCGTTCGCTGGTGATATAGCGCGCCGGCACGCGGTTGAGGACGTAGGCGATGATGTCCTGTTCGTAAATGTCCCCTTTCGGTATATCGTTATCCTTTTTTAAGACCTCGCGCACTACGCTTGTTACGATGTCTTCCATCAGGTTTTTTACCGCCATCGCCGGACTCTCCTTTTCTCTGTTTGGTGAAGGCAATCCCAATTACATCAGTAATACTGGCAACCGGGTGAAATTTCAAGCCTTTCTTTATGTAGGGGGGAATCTCCTCGAGGTCCTTTTTGTTCTGGGCGGGGAGGATGATCTCCTTCACGCGGGCACGGCGCGCGGCGATAACTTTCTCCTTTATGCCTCCGACGGGGAAGACCTTTCCCGTAAGGGTGAGCTCGCCCGTCATCGCGAGGTTTTTGCGGATCGGTTTTCCCGTGACCAGCGAGTACATGGAACACGCCATGGTGATGCCCGCGGACGGACCGTCCTTCGGTGTCGCGCCGGCGGGAATGTGCAGGTGTACGATGTGGCTGCGGAAGTAGCGTTCGGCCTTTTCGTCGCCGGTGAAGATGTGCTGGACATAGCTGTAGGCGATGTTGGCGGACTCTCCCATCACGTCCCCCATCTGTCCGGTGAGCTTGATCGCGCCGCCCTTTTCGGCGCCCACGCCGATCGACTCTATCATGAGCGTCGCCCCGCCGTACGAAGTCCACGCGAGCCCCAGCGCGACGCCGGGGCGGTCGATTCCGCCGATCTCGTCGTCGATGTAAATTTCGGCTCCCAGCTGTTCCCGTATGGTCCTGGAATCGAAGCCGTTTTTCGGGAGCTTCCCGGTCCTGGCGGCGACGGCGGCGGTCTTGCGGCAGATGCGTTCTATCTGCCGCTCGAGGTTGCGAACGCCCGCCTCGCGCGCCCAGGAATTGATGATATACAGGAAACCGCTCTTGTCGATTTTTATCGCGCCCTTCGGAAGGCCGTGGCGCTCGATCTGTTTGGGCATGAGGTAGCGGCGCGCGATCTCGTATTTCTCCTCGGTGATGTAGCCGGAGAGGCGGATGACCTCCATGCGGTCCACGAGCACCTGGGGAATCGTGTCGAGCGTGTTGGCGGTGGTGATGAAGAACACGTCGGACAGATCGAAAGGAACGTCGAGATAGTGGTCGCGGAACTCGACGTTCTGTTCCGGGTCCAGCACTTCCAGGAGGGCGGACGCAGGGTCGCCCTGGAAACTCTGGCCGAGCTTGTCGATCTCGTCGAGCATGAAGACGGGGTTGCGCGATTTGCAGATCTTGATTCCCTGGACGATCTTGCCCGGCATGGCACCGATGTAGGTCCGCCGGTGTCCCTTGATTTCGGCCTCGTCGCGCATTCCGCCGAGCGACATGCGGAAGAACTTCTTGTTGAGCGCGCGGGCGATCGAGCGCCCCAGCGAGGTCTTCCCGACCCCGGGAGGGCCAACCAGGCAGATGATCGAGCCGCGCGCGTCGGGCTTGAGCTTGCGCACGGCGAGAAATTCGAGTATGCGCTTTTTGACGTCCTCCAGCGCGTAGTGGTCGTGGTTGAGTATCTTCTCGGCGCGGTTTATGTCGAGCGAGTCGATGGTGGCCGTGCTCCAGGGAAGCGAGAGCACGATCTCGATGTAGTTGCGCGTTACGGAGTACTCGGCGGAGTTGACGTCCATCATCGAAAGCTTCTCGATCTCCTCCTCCACCTTCTCCTTCGCCTCTCCTTTCAGGCCTGCCTCGGCCGCCTTTTTCTTCCACTCGCGGACCTCGCGCGAGCGCTCGTCGTCCTCGACGCCCAGCTCCGAGCGGATCGCCTTGAGCTGCTCGCGCAGGAAGAACTCGCGCTGCTGGCGGTCGACCTTCTCGTTGATCTGATTCTGTATCTTGCGCTGGAGCGAGAGCACCTCCATTTCCTTCTGCAGCAGACGCAGCACGCGCTCGAGCCGTTTCTTCACGTTGATCGTCTCGAGCACCTCCTGGTACTCGTTTTTTTCGAGGTTGAGGATGGAGGTGACGAAGTCGGCGATCTTGCCGGGCTCGTCGACGTTCACCATCGTAAGTTTCATCTCCTCGGTGAAGAGCGGGTTGTTTTCCGAGAGCATCTTGAGCTGGGAGAGCACCGCGCGGGTGAGCGCCTTGATCTCCATGTTGCGCTTCGGCATGTCGTCGTCGAGGTACTCCACCTCCGTGACGATATGGGGCTTTTCCGAGATGACGCTCTTAACGCTGAAGCGCTTTATGCTGTTGATGAGGACGTTGATGCCGCCGGCGGGGAGGTTGATCTTCTTCAGGATTTTTGCGGCCGTGCCGAGCGTGCACAGGTCGGCAATCTGCATGTCTTCCACGTCGTCGTCCTTCAGTAGCACGAGCCCGA
>JAGODA010000388.1 GCA_017998475.1 Spirochaetota bacterium
GAATAGACGTTACGTTTAAAACAACGAATGACACACCCCCTTCCGGCGGCAATGGTGGTAGTAATGGTGGTAATGGCGGGGGGATTATGTGTAGTGAATCGTTAACCCCTCTTGGCGATCTCCGCGCGCTCCTCAATCGCCGGAGCGGCTGCGCTTATTATTGACGATAGCTCAGGGTTTGGCCAATTTCAAATATTGAGAACGTGTCCTGCTGGTCGCAATAGATGAGCCTGCCGTGTGGCGGCTCGAATTTGCATCCTGCAAGTCTCGCCGCACGCGGACGTCCTGTCCGCGCTCTGGAATAGACTGTGCGGATTTTCAGAAGGGTTTTTCCGGGGCCCTATTGTTCGGCTGCGGAAGGTCCATCGTGGACTATCCGACCGGCAGGAGGCCGGGAGTGTCGGCCGCACCAGGGATGCCACCCGTCACTTTTAGTGACCCACCTGGCTGGATGATACTATATGTCAGGTTTAAGTACATCATCAAACCTTGTCAAGTTTCGACGAAGTTGTTGAGCCGATAACCTTTTCCTTCGGTCACGATTTTAGCCGCGTGTAACATACGCCGGAGGCGGGGTGAGCTCACTAACGCCCGGGTGCTTCTCAAAAAAAGCGTATGATCCCGTAACCCGCGGCGATTCCCGCAAGGACCGACAGCACGATCCCGCCGCGAAGCATCGAACAGACCGCCGCCACGGCCACGCCGCCGAGCGTTGCGCCGGTCATGCCCGGCCCGGCCTGGGCGACGCCGCTCACAATCAGCGCGCCCAGCACGGTGCAGGGAATGTACGTCAGAAAGCGTCGCACGCGCGGATGAAGCGCCCGCCCCGATACGGCCAGGAGCGGCACGAGCCGGGGAATGTAGGTAACGAGCATCATCCCGATTATGAGAGGAACATGGCCCTTCATGACACGGGGCCCTCCGTGTTGTCCGCGGTCGTAGTGTCGTCGAGGAATACAAGCCCGGCCCCGCTCGCCGTCAGGACGGCGGCTATCAGGCTCCAGCCGGAGGGCAGAAGCTCGAAGTGCCGAACGGCCAGGTAGAGCGTGCCCGAAAGACCGGCGAGAAACAGGGCGCCGTGCGACCTCCGTATCTCGGGAACCAGAAGGGCCGTAAAGAGCGCGTAGAGGCCTATGCCCAGACTGCCCTGCACGGCCTCCGGAAGCACGGCGCCCAGCAGAAAACCGGTAACGGTGCCGGCGCTCCACGCGAGGTAGGGCGGAAGCTCGAGGGCCAGCATGAAGGGAACCGAAAGCCTCCCGGGGGTGAGCGAGGCCACCGAGAAGGACTCGTCGGTAACGCCGAAGGCCAGAACTGCCAGCCAGCGCCGCCGCGTGCCGTTAAGCCGGGGCGAGAGCGAGGCGCTCATCAGCATGTGCCGGGAATTGAGAAGAAAAGTGGCAAGTATCACGCTCCCGGCCGATACGCCGGCGCTTACGAACTCCAGCGCCATGAACTGGCTCGCGCCGGCGAAGACCACGAGTGAAAACAACGCGGTGTCGGCCAGGGAGACGTGCGTGTCGCGCGCCAGCAGGCCGAAAGCCATGGCCACCGGGAAATATCCGATAACGACGGGAAGCGCGGCGATAAGGCCGTCCCGCAGGCCGATTGTTGTTGTGGTGTTGCCCGATCGGTTCGCCATTCTGGCATGGTAGAAGCCGCATACAGCACGCGCCGTCAAGCGAAATTCCGCGGCATCGATGTTTCCTCCGGCGGGGCATCATGAGTCCGGTTGTCCATGATACGGTGTCATGGTGTCCTGCGTATGTATCCGGTATGACGCCGTAATGGCGGTCGCGCTGTTTTACCTTGCGAAACGTATCATGACCGCATGGGGGATGCCCGTCGAATCGCGCTTGCATGTCATCCGGGAATATCAACCGCGCGAAATCGGAGCAGGATCATTGTGGTTTCCGCTTAACTGTCGTATCGCCGTTATTTCATAAAGCGCAAACACAAGAGAAAAGACCGGCCCGATGAAAAGTGATTGATAATTGGCGCGGCGTAAATGCTATACTATCCGCGCCCCAGAAATCATCCTCTCGAGGAGCGCGTCGATGAAACCGTACACACTCTTTCCAATGTTGTGCCTGTTATCTCTTGTCGTCTGTTCGCGGTATGGGACCGTGGCGTCGGCGCCCGATCAGTTTGCCATCGTTCCGTATCCCGCGATGATTGAGAAAAAAGCGGGAGCCCTCAATCTGACCGGCGAGCTTGTTATTCTCGCGAGCCCGAATGACTCAGTACGGAAAACGGCGGAGCTCCTTGCCGGATATATCACCGACGCGAACGGGACAGCCCTGCCGGTCAAGGCCTATACCGGTTCGCCATCGAAGAACTCCATCGTCCTGGCCCTCGATCCTGCCGCGCCGTCGGGCGCGGAATCGTATGAACTGACAATCCGCGAGGACGGGGTTCTGCTCAGGGCCCGGGGGCCCGAGGGTATCTTCCGCGGCATTCAGACACTCCGTCAGATGCTCCTTGCGCGTGCGGCCGCGGGGGAAGAAGGGCCGTCCCTTCCGTGCGCCTCCATCATCGATACGCCGCGGTTCTCCTGGCGCGGCCTCAACCTGGACTGCAGCAGGCACTTCTATACGGTTAATGACATCAAGCGCTATCTCGACCTTATCGCCCTCTACAAAATGAACATTTTCCACTGGAACCTGGTGAACGATCAGGGCTGGCGTCTGGAGATCAAGAAGTATCCGAAGCTCACCGAAGTCGGGGCATGGAGGACCGAGGGCGGCAAACGATACGGCGGGTTCTACTCCCTACAGGATGTACGCGAGATCCTGGACTACGCGAAGGACCGCTTCATTACGGTCGTGCCCGAGATCGACATGCCCGGGCACAGCCAGGCCGCCCTGGCGGCGTACCCGGAGTATTCCTGTACGAACGGACCCTTCACCGTGAGCACGCGCTGGGGAATCCATACCAACCTCTTCTGTGCGGGCAACGATGCGACCTTCACGTTCCTCGAAGACGTGCTCGCGGAGGTGGCCGCCATGTTCCCGGGGACCTACATCCACCTGGGCGGCGACGAATGCCCGCCCTTCAAGTGGCAGCGCTGCCCGAAATGCCAGGCCCGTATAAAGG
>JAGODA010000042.1 GCA_017998475.1 Spirochaetota bacterium
GGTAATGGTTTCCAACCGCGTGGCGAAACTGTCGTGCACGCTTTCGTCGATTTCCGCCGGGAGGACGTCCCATCCCCGTCATACCAGAATTCCGCTCGAGACTTTCAGTATGAATTTTTCGTCGTCGATGACGAGTATCCTGCCCGACCTCTCAGGGCCGCCCGCACGCTTCTCGGCACGTCCCGCGATGACCGCCCCCGGAGCGGCCGCCGGGAGGTAGACCGAAAATGTAGAGCCCTTCCCCTTCTCCGATCGGACCACTATGGTGCAGCCGTGCTGTTTGACGATACTGTAGGATATCGAGAGCCCGAGTCCGGTGCCGCCTCCGCTCAGCTTCGTCGAGAAGAAGGGGTCGAAAATGCGGGCAATGTCCGCCTCGTCGATCCCGATTCCGGTATCCTCCACGTCGACGCATACCCACCTTTCGGCCTCGCCCCGTGCCTCCGGCGGCAGCTCCGCGGCCAGAAGCATGGACGCGCTCACCGAGAGCCGTCCGCCCTCCCTTTCGCCCGGCGGTCGCTGGAGGGTCATCGCCTGCGATCCGTTGATGCACAGGTTGAGGAGCACCTGTTCTATCTGTACGGAATCGGCCATTACCGTCAGCGGTTCGGGGGGAACGCGGAACTCGAGCAATACGCTCTTGGGAAAACTGTTTTCGCAGATGGCCTGCATGCTTTTAATGGACGCGGCGATGTCCACAGGGGCAAGGGCGAGCTCGTGCTCGCGCGAAAGGGTCAGGAGACGTTTGATGAGCTCCGCCGAGCGTTTCGACGATTCGAGACCTATGCCGAGGTAGCGGCGCATCTCATCGTGAGAGCGGGGCTTTTCGCGCTCGACGAGGTACTCCACCATATTGATGCTTCCGATTATGCCGACAAGGAGGTTGTTGAAGTCGTGGGCGATTCCCCCCGCCAGGGTACCCAGGGCCTCCATCTTCTGCGCCTGGACCAGGCACGACTGCATCCTCTCCCGCTCCTCGAGCGCCTCCGAGAGGGCGCGGTTCTTGGCGCTGATCTCCATCGTCCTTTCGTTTACGAGCTCTTCGAGCCGCTCCTTGTGCCTGCGGAGTTCGGCCTGTTCCTTCTCCATGGCCGTTTTGTATCGCTGTCGCACCGACTCGTAGCTGTAGGTAAAGAGTATGATGATCAGCATGGTTCCCAGGTGGCGCTGGATGAAGAGGGGGGAGTATTCGTACGACGCAAGTAAACGGCCCGGATTGATGAAGATGAACAGGCACATCAGAACGATCGTGGAGGTCCAGATCGCCCCCTCCCTCTTGCCGAGCAGATAAAAAACGAACAGGGGGTAGGTCACAACCCATATGCTCGAATAGCCGTCGAAAACGCCCGTGTACATCCAGTAGAAGAACAGTATCCAGGTGATGACCGCGACCGCGCGGTACAGGGCGAGGCCCCGTTTCATTCTGCCGAGCGCTAATATAAAGCCGAAAAAGGTCGCCGCCGTAAGCAGGTTGACGATCCCGAAGTGGAGGATGCCCCTGGTGACGTGCGTGATACCGAAATAGATGAACAGGGTGATGAGGATGCTCAGGAATACCGCCATCAGCCGCTTGCGGCCGATTTCCTCGTTGTCGATACCGGGCGCCGGTTCCGGCATCGTGAGGAGAGATCCCAGCAATGAGAACGGTTTTTTATGTATCATGATGCGTCTGCCGTCGTATGCCCCGGCCACACCCGATCCCCGGTGAGGAGGGGCTTTTTTCGGGGACAGTACTATACATGCCGCCAATCGGTCAATATGTAATTTTATTACACGGCGGCTAAATCAGTATAGTACGATGATTCCGCCGCCGATGAAGAGAAGCGAGACCAGGACGGCCGCGGCGCCCTGGAGCAGGTTGGCAGCCGGCGAAATAAGGATGCGACGCCTGATAAGCCCGGCCGTCCCGTATGTGATCAGGCCGGCTCCCATCAGAAATCGCCCCGCCATGGCGCCCGTGCCCGCCAGAACGAATGCAACAAGTACCATACCGGCAACGCCGGCGACGATTATCCGGTCCACTGTACGATCGCTCATGGGATCCCTTCTTTTCGAAAATGTAAATACGTGCCTCAGGCTTTATTTTTCGGAAGAATTTTCAAGTAAAAACAGATTACCCGCGGTGGTTTCCGGGACGGCCCTCAGGATTTGCTTTGACATTTGCGCTCGGGAGGTGTATGCGTCAACAGTCCCGCCGGGGACGCGATTACCGTCATCACCGGAGACTCCGCCATGAAAAGACACGCCCCGCCGCTCGCCCTGATGCTCGCGCTGGTACTTGCCTCCGCCGGCGGCGCCCAGGCGCAGACGAAGAAGATGAGCGTGATGGACTATTACCTTGCGCTTCCGGACGACTGCTTCTACTGTGAAATAACACCGCCCGACCTCTCGGCCGCTTTCAAAAGGAAGCTGATCACGAAGGCGAATATTCCCGCCGGCTATATCGAGGCCCGCTCGGAGAATTATTCGATGCAGGTGGCCCTGTTCACTGCGCCGGGCGTCACGGTCGTTGCCGTAAACAGGCCCTGCGGCGCGGGATGCATGTGCGCCATGTTCCGCCTGCTTGTCCCCGAACCCGGTGGAAAATGGAGCGAGTACACGGGTTTCCCCTCGGAGGACCGGATACGCGCGCGGATCGCCAAAAAGGACCTCGAGCAGATCGAGTTCGTGTTGCCCGAAATCGGGACCGATATCAAGGTGGTCGATCCGGATACGGGGAAGGCGCTCCTGCTCATCGGCTGGGGCGGCGGGAAGTTCAGCATAAAGTAGGACGCGATGTAATGGCCGGCCGGGGGTCTCTCCCGCGCGGAGGGCCGGACTCGGCCTGACGTCGGCTCACACCGCGCTCCGGGGCGTGGGGCGCGATACACATTCTCCGTTCGGGAGGTAGAACATGGCGCCGTCGGCACAGCAGGCACTGTCGATACTCAGGGACGGTTCTCGGTTTGAGTGGTACGTCATTCCGTTCCTGCTCGTCGTCATTTACGTGTACTTCGTCGATATCGGGAAAAAGGACTGGCGCGCCGTGTGCGGCGGGCTCGCCTTCTGGGCCATGGACTGGCACGCGGAGATCTGGAATGCCGTCATCATGCGCGCGAGCGGCTACGCGCCCCTGTGGGGTACTCCCGGAAAGACCGCCTACCAGATCCTCGTCGGCCTGAACATCGAGATATCCCTTATGTTTCTCATCATGGGAATCGCGGCCGTCAAGGTGCTTCCCGCCGACCGCTCGTCGAGGATCCTGGGAGTACCCAACCGGCTCTTCATCTCGGCTCTCCTCGCCGTGTGCTGTATTCTCGTCGAGATCGTGCTCAACGCCGTGGGCGCTCTGACGTGGGAATACTGGTGGTGGAGCACCCGGTTCCCGTTCCTGCTCTTTCTGGTGGCTTACTGGCCGCTTTTCCTTGTGGCCTTCCGCGTATACGACATGGAAACGACGCGTCGCAGGGTTGCCGCCACGGCTGCGCTGTACGCGTGGAACGCCGTTCTCATACTGATTTTCGGTGTGACGCTCGGCTGGATATAACGGACGCGTCGCGGTACCGGGCGCGGGTCGTATCCGTCGGCAAGTGGGTGCCTCGATCCCTGTCGCGTGGTTGAGGCCGGCGGTCCGGTGCTTCGTGACGACGTCCCTTGGCTTTCCGCAATCGGGGTGACGGCCCGGGGCCTTCAGCTCAATCTGGATAAAGGAGACGTATGCCATGGACATGTACGCAGTGCTCGAAAAGATCGCCGTGCCCCGTCCCAATCACAGCGAGGCCGTTGACGGGACGGCCGTCTTCATACGGGACCTCCTGTCCTCATGGGACATCCCGTTTACCGTGCAGGAGTTCGTCCTGCGGCCCTACCAGCAGCTTCTGGTCGGCTACGCGTGTTTTCTGCTTTCACTCCTCATCCTGTTTTTCGTTATCAAACGGAAGCCGCTCCCGATCATCATCTCGGCGGTGGCCATTCCCGTGCTCCTCTTCATGGAATTCGAGTTCTTTATACCGCTGGTCAGCCCCCTCATCACGAAGACCGGGCAGAACATCATCGTCAGCTTTCCGGCCGCCGACGCGGCGCGCGAGCTCATTTTCGCCGCGCATTATGATTCCAAGACCGATTTCTTCGACCACATCGAGCGTGCGAAGGTCTACCGCTTTATTCCGTTGGCGGGCATTCTGGCCATGCTCATGTCGCCGTGGGTGCTTCTGCGGAATAAAATCTCCTCGCTTCGGAAACCGGCGCTTTCAATCGCCACCGTTTGCCTGGCCGTGCTCCTTTCGATTTACTGGGGCCTCGTGGCGCTGGGTTTCGGCGGGTACATTTTTCTCTCGGGCCAGAGCTGCGGCGCGGTGGACAACGGGGGCTCGGTGGTAACACTGCTCGCCCTCGCGAAGGACATCAGGGAAGGCAAGGTCAGGACCGGAAATTCGACGGTCACCATCGTGTTCTTCGGCGGCGAGGAGGTGGGGCCTCAGGGTTCGTACCATTTCGTGAGGAAGCACTTCGCGGAAGACTCCGGGAAACGCGCCGTGCCCGCTTCGCTCGTCAACCTCGAACTTGTCGGACAGAACGGAAACATGCTCTACTGGAAGAAAAACGGCATCTTCCTCTCGTTCCTCGAAACGGATGCGGAGCTGCGCGAGCGGCTCGACGCGGCGTGGAAGTCGGTGTCGGGCGGGGTGATGGACGCCGGCGGCTCCATCACCGACGACGCGCTCCATTTTCTCCGGGCGGGGATACCGGCAATAACCGTGGGGCATACCGGGCTTCCGGGGCTCGGCGAGGGCGGTTTCCACGACGTGACCGACTGTATGGACCGGGTGAATCCCGGGAACCTGAGCCTGATGCGCAGGACGCTCGCGAAGTATATCGAGGGACATTAGGAGCGCGTGACCGATCTCAGGCGGATACGGAGGTTCGTCGAAAAGGCCGGATGGGTCGCCGCGCCCGCCGCGGTCGAGTTTCTCGCGGCCGGCGAATACAACGAGAACTATCTGGTCACGGGCCCGGACGGCGCTCGCAGCGTGTTCAGGATAAACCGCGGAAGTCAGCTCAATCTTTCCGACCAGATCGGCTACGAGTTCCGTGTGCTGGAAGCGGTATACCCTTCCGGCGTCACGCCCCGGCCCTATCGCTGCGACCCCCGGCCCGCGGGCATCGACGGCGGCGTTCTTCTCATGCAGTTCCTCCCGGGCGTTCCGCTCGAATATCCGCGCGACTGGCCGTCCGCGGCCTCCGTCTTCGCGCGGGTCCACGCCCTGCCTTCGGAAGGCGCGGGCCTGGTTGAACAGCCGGAGCCGGTGCTCGATATCGCCCGCGAGAGCCTGGGGCTCATCACCCGCTTCGCCGATCACCCGCTGAAGGAGGAGCGAAAGGCGCTTCTTGAGTATCACGACCGGGTCGTCAGCATGGGGCACGATACCGCTCATCTTTTCGCGGGCGAGGTCCTCTGCATAGTCAACACAGAGGTCAACTCGCATAATTTCCTTATAGACGGGGCGGAGGCCCGGCTGGTGGACTGGGAGAAGGCGGTCCGCTCGCTTCGCTACCAGGACCTGGGGCATTTCCTCGTCCCGACCACCACCCTGTGGAGAAGTGAGTACGTGTACGGGGAGGATGAAAAGCTCCGATTCCTCGAGCGTTACCGGGATCTGGCCGGGCTTAGGGTGCCGCTCGAGGAACTGCGCGAGAAAACGCGCATACTCGAACGGACGATCCTGCTGCGCGGGCTTTCATGGTGTTTCATGGCGTATTACGAATACACCAGAGGGGACCGGGCTCTTTCGAGCGCGTATACCTTTCGTAAGATTCGAAACTACCTTGCGGCGATTCAGTGGTTTCTGGGGAGCGTATGAGCGCGGCGCCGGTGATATCGGTCATCATCCCCGTGCTTCATGAGGAGGCGGTGATCAACCGATGCATCGATTCCGTGCGTGCCTCGGCCGGCGGCTTCGAACGGTACGAGATCATCGTGGTGGACGGCGATCGGAGCGGGGGAACGCTCGCGGCAATCGATCGAACGGATATCGGCATGATCGCGGCGCCGCGCGGCAGGGCCGCTCAGATGAACGCTGGCGCCCGTGCGGCCGGAGGAAGAGTCCTTCTCTTTCTTCACGCCGACACCGGGCTTCCGCCGGGCTGGCCCGCGGCGGTGTCCGCCGCGATGGAGGGCGGAGAGGCCGTTGCCGGCGCCTTCGACATGGTGATCGATTCGGACCGTTTCATTTTTACCGTGATCGCGCGAATGTCGTCGCGCAAGCACCGCATGACGCGCGTTCCCTACGGCGACCAGGCCATCTTCTTCCGTCGCGACTTTTTCGAGAGCATCGGCGGTTACCGCGAGATTCCCCTCATGGAGGACGTGGAAATCATGAAGCGCGTAAAGCGGCTCGGCGGGCGGGTGGTTTTTCTGGACGCACCGGTGCGCACCTCGGCCAGGCGGTGGCTTGAGGAGGGGATTGTATACGCCACCCTCAGAAATTACGCTCTCCAGATACTGTATTGTGCTGGCGTATCGCCGGAAAGGCTGGTACGTTTCTATTATCGGCGCTGAGCGCCGGACGGAGGGGGGATGGACGGTGTCCGGCGGATAATCGTATTCGTCAAATATCCGGAGGAGAACACGGTGAAGACCAGGCTCGCGCGCGACATCGGGGCCCGCCGTGCGGCGGGCATCTCCCGCCTGATGGCCATGGACGCGGTCGACGCTGCCGCGAAGGCGGGCAGGGAGGTGGTGGTCGCTTTTTCCCCCGATGATCGTGCCGACGCTTTCCGCGAGTGGCTGGGCGGCGAACTCCTGTACGAGCCGCAGGGCGACGGGGACATCGGAGCGCGCATGCGCCGCTCCTTCGAGTCGGCGTTCGCCGGGGGCGTTGCGAACGCGGTGCTCGTGGGAAGCGACATCCCCGACCTGTCGAGCGGGATCATCGACCGCGCCTTCGCCCTGCTCGGCGCTCACGACGCGGTGCTGGGACCGTCCACCGACGGCGGGTATTACCTGATAGGCTTCACTCGCGGGGGCTTTCTGTCGTCGGTATTCGAGGATATCCGGTGGAGTACGGCAATGGTGGCGGAGCGCACAATGGAAAGGTTTCGCGCGTCGGGGAGAAAATACGCGACTCTGCCGGGACTGCGCGACATCGATACCGCGGACGACCTTGCCGCGTGGATGGCAGGGGCCGCGTCGAGCGGGGGACCTCGCGGTGCCGTCGCGCGGCCGTCGCGGGTGAGGCGTTATTACGAAGAAGAACTCGCCCGGGAGGGGCCATGATGGAGAAGCTTCTGGCCTCGGCCGCCGCGTTCGTCCTGGTCTTCTCCGTCGAGGGGGTCGCACCCCATTTCGCCGGAAGGGGCCTGGCTGACAGGGCGCGTCATTCGGCCAATAATCTCGGAATGGGTTTGGCAAACGCCGTTCTGGTGGGTCTGGCCGGGGGGCTGCTCGCTTTCGCCGCCGCCGAATGGTCGGGGAGGCATTCAATCGGCCTCGCCCGCGCGTTCGATGTGCCCGGCATCGACGCGCCGCTCAAGGCGGTCATGGTTTTCGTTCTCTTCGACCTGTGGATGTACTGGTGGCACCGCCTGAACCACCGCGTGCGGCCGCTCTGGATGCTTCACCGCGCGCACCACGCCGATCGCGCGATGGACGCATCCACGGCGGTGCGTTTCCATCCGTTGGAAATCCTCGCCTCGTCCCTGCTGCGGCCCCTCGTCATCGTACTGCTCGGGATGGACATCGCGCACCTCGCTCTGTACGAGGCGGTGCTCCTGCCGGTCATACTCTTCCACCACGGGAACATCGCCCTCCCGTCCCGCGCTGACAGGGCCCTGCGGGCGCTCATCGTCACCCCGGACATGCATCGCGTGCATCACTCGCGCCTTGTGCCCGAGACGCATTCAAACTACTCGTCGGTATTCTCGCTCTGGGACCGGCTGTTCGGAAGCTACCGCGAGCGCGACGATACGCGCTCGATCGATCTGGGTCTCAATATACTGCGCGCGGATCGCTGGCAGGGCTTCGCGGGGATACTCCTTACGCCGTTCGCGTCAATGGTTTCGCGAAGGGGGACTGAATGAATACAACGGACTTCGACCTGGTCGTCATAGGGGCCGGTTCGGCCGGCATAACCGCCGCCATGACCGCGAACGGGCTGGGCAAGCGCGTGGCGCTGGTTGAGCGCTCGCGAATCGGCGGCGAGTGCACATGGTCGGGTTGTGTGCCCAGCAAGGCCCTCATCCGGGCGGCTCACGCCGCGCGCGAGTCCGCGCGCCTTGCGGAGTTCGTTCCGGGGAGCGTCCGCCCGGCAAAAACGCGGGCGGACGGAGCGCTTCGATATGTGCGGTCGGTGGTCGAACGCGTGTACGAGGGGGAACGACCGGAGCGCTTCGAGGCACTCGGCATACGCGTGTTCTTCGGGCGGCCGGTGTTCGCCGATCCGAAGCGGCTTCGCCTGGGGGACAGGGTCCTCGCCGCGCGGCGCTTTCTCGTCGCCACGGGCTCGCGGCCTCTCGTCCCGCCGATCGAAGGACTGCGGAGTGTGCCCTTCCTGACCAGCGAGACGGTGTTCGCGCAGAAGCGCCTGCCGAAATCGATGATCGTGCTGGGCGGAGGCCCCATCGGGCTGGAACTCGCCGCGGCATTCAACCGGCTGGGCGTGCGTGTCACCGTTGTGGAAATGATGGAGCGCGTGCTCTACCGCGAGGAGCCGGAACTGGCGGACGCGCTTGCCGCCTCCCTGACATCCGAAGGCGTGGGAATGGCGGTCGGGTATAGAGCCCTCGCTTTCTCCCGCACGAAAAAGGGGATCACGCTCGCCGCGGCGGACGCCTCGGGCGCGCGCCGCGAATTTACGGCCGATTCGGTGCTCGTCGCCGTCGGCCGCGGGCCGAACGTCGAGGACCTGGCGCTCGGGGCGGCCGGTGTCGCCTTCGATCAAAGGGGAGTGAAGGTCGACGCGTACATGCGCACCACCGCGCCCGGAATCTACGCGAGCGGCGATGTCGCCGGGCCGTATCTCTTCAGCCACATGGCCGAGGCCCAATCCATCGTCGCGGTGAGGAACATGTTCCTGCCGATCAAAACGAAAGTGGATTACACGGCCGTGCCGTGGGTGACATACACCGACCCGGAGCTCGCCCGCGCGGGGCTCACCGTGGAAGAGGCCCGGAAGATGTACGGCGGACGGGTGCGGGTGTACCGGAGCTCCTACGGAGAAATCGACCGCGGAAAGACCGACGGCGTCGGTGCGGGAGCCGGAGTGTTCGTCTGCGGCGCGAGGGGAAAGCTGCTCGGCATCCACATACTGGGGCCCGCGGCCGGGGAGCTCATGCAGCAGGCGCTCCTCGCGCTCAAACTCGGCGTTCGTTTCAGCCGCATCAGCTCGGTCGTGCACGCCTACCCCGGCTACAGCGACCTCGTCAAGCGGGCCTCCAGGCAGGCCTATATCGACGAGCTGCGAAACAATCCCATCGTGAAGACGGCCGGCGCCATCGCCCGCCTGTTGAAAAAGGTGACGGGATGAGACTGCCGTGGAAAAAGATCGCGCTGGCCTGGGCGGCGCTCGCCGTTCTCGCGGTACTGCGCCTCTCGGGGGCGGGAGAGCTCATCAGCTTCGAGAACCTGCAGGCCAACCGCGGCCGCCTGCTCGCGTTCGTGGACGCGCATTACGCGCTCTCGGCGCTGGCGTATGTCATCGTGTACGTGGCCGCCGTCGCCCTCTCGATGCCGGGAGCCGCCGTGCTCACCCTGGCGGGCGGCTTCGCCTTCGGGGCCGGGGCCGGTACTCTCCTGGTCAATGTCGGCGCGACGGCGGGCGCCGCGCTCGTGTTCCTGGCCGCGCGGTACCTGCTGGGCGGCTGGGTGCAGAAGCGATACGGGGAACGGCTGGCCGCCTTTAACGCCGAGATCGAGCGGAACGGAGCGCGTTACCTGCTCACGCTCAGGCTCATCCCGCTTTTCCCGTTTTTTCTCATCAACCTGATGGCCGGACTGACGACGGTGCGCTTTACGACGTTCGTATGGACCACGGCGGCGGGAATAATCCCCGGCTCGTTCGTCTACGCCTACGCGGGCAGCCGCCTGTCGGTGATCGATTCCCCGGCCGATATCGTTTCGTGGAAGGTGCTTTCGGCGCTCGTGCTGCTGGGGGCGCTCGCCCTCGTTCCGGTCGCGCGGGAGAAGCTGCGCGGCCTTCTCAATCCTCGCCCCGGTGCTCCCGGTCAAGACGGCTGAAGAATTCCACCATGAAATCGTGACGCCCCCCGGCGATTCGCCGCCCCTCGGCGGTCGCCATGCGCTCCTTCAGGTGCCGGAGCTTCACGCTGTATTCGCGGTAGGCGGTGTCCTCCTCGGAGTAGGCCTCAGTGGAGCGTATGTCCGCGTCGCCGTTATGTGCCTTTGCTCCCACCTCGCCGGCGAAGAGGAACGCCCTCCCGACGCCGATCGCGCCGATCGCGTCGAGCTTGTCGGCGTCGTGAAGCACCGCCGCCTCGATCGTCGCGGGAACGCGGGCCTTCCGGAACCGGTGGGTGAGAACGCAGTCGGCCACGTGCCGCGCGGACTCCTCGTCGAGGCCCAGTCCCGTCAGGAAGGCGTAGGCCTCGCGGCTTCCCTCCTCGGCATGGCACACCGCGCCCGATGATTCGTCCTCCGCGGCCCGCGCGATGTCGTGGAGCGCCGCGGCCAGGCGCACGATGAAGGGGTCGGCCCCTTCGGCGAGCGCCAGGCGGGCGGCGAGCGCCATCACGCGCTCCACGTGGTCCCAGCCGTGGCTGGGCTTCACCGACGCCATGCGCGCGCGTGCGTGCTCAATGGCTTTCCCGATTATCTCGTCGCGGTCCATGCGGTGGGCCCGTGCGGTCAGTTGATACGCAGGATCGTCATGAAGGCTTCCTGCGGGATTTCCACCGAGCCGATCTGCTTCATGCGCTTCTTCCCCTCTTTCTGCTTTTCGAGGAGCTTGCGCTTGCGGGTGATGTCTCCGCCGTAGCACTTGGCGGTGACGTTCTTGCCCATCGCCGAGATGTTCTCGCGCGCGATGATCTTCGCGCCGATGGCCGCCTGCAGGGGTATCTTGAACTGGTGGCGGGGTATGATGTCCTTCAGCTTCTCGATGATCTCCTTCCCGCGGTAGTAGGCCTTGTCCCTGTGCACGATGAACGACAGCGCGTCGACGGGCTCGCCGTTCACCAGGATGTCCACCTTCACCATCTCCGAGGGCCTGAAATCCCGGAACTCGTAATCGAACGAGGCGTAGCCCTTGGAATAGGACTTCAGCTTGTCGTAGAAGTTGAATACGATCTCCGAAAGCGGGAGATCGTAGTGCAGCTGCATGCGGGTGGCGTCGATGTACTGCATGTCCTTGTGGATGCCGCGGCAGTCCTGCACGAGCGACATGATGTTCCCGACGAATTCAGCCGGCGTGATGATGGTCGCCTCGACGAAGGGCTCCTCGATCTTCTCGATAAGACCCGGGTCGGGCATCTTCACCGGATTGTCGATCGTGAACGATTCGCCGCGCTGGTTGGTTATGCGGTATTCCACACTGGGAGCGGTGGTCACCAGGGCAAGGTCGAACTCGCGCTCGAGCCGCTCCTGGACGATCTCCATGTGGAGCAGGCCGAGATATCCGCAGCGAAAGCCGAATCCGAGAGCGAACGAATTGTCCGGCTCGAAGATGAGGGAGGCGTCGTTGAGGCGTAGCTTCTGCAGGGCGTCCTTGAGCGCCTCGTAGTCGTCGCTGTACATCGGGTAGAGCCCCGAGAACACCATGGGCTTCACTTCGCGGAATCCCTTGAGTTGCGCGGGGGCCGGGTACTGTACATTGGTAAGGGTGTCGCCGATCTTGGTGTCGCTGACGGTCTTGATGCCGGCTATCACGTAGCCCACATCGCCTGGCCCGAGCGAGGCGGTCTTCTCGCGGTTGAGCCGGAAAATACCGACCTCGGTCACCTCGTACTGGCGGTCCGTCGACATGAACTTCACAACGTCGCCACGGCGCACCGTGCCGTCGAAGACGCGCACCTTTACCACCGCGCCCACATACTTGTCGAAATACGAGTCGAACACCAGCGCCGTCAGTGGTTTACGGTCCTCGCCGCGCGGCGGCGGAATTGTTGCCACGATGCGTTCCAGAAGCTCCTCGATCCCGATGCCCTCTTTCGCGGAAACGGGCACCGCGTGCTCCGGGTCGAGCCCCAGTGATTTGCGTATGCTCTCCTTGGTGCGCTCCACGTCGGCGCTCGGCATGTCGATCTTGTTGATTACCGGAAGTATCTCCAGGTCGTTCTCGAGGGCCAGGTAGAGGTTCGCTATCGTCTGGGCCTCCACCCCCTGCGAGGCGTCGACGACGAGCAGCACCCCGTCGCAGGCCGCCAGAGCCCTGGACACCTCGTAGGTGAAGTCCACGTGGCCCGGCGTGTCGATGAGGTTGAAGATGTAGTCGCGGCCGTCCCGCGACCGGTAGTTGAGCGTTACGGTGTTTGACTTGATGGTTATGCCGCGCTCGCGCTCGATGTCCATTGTGTCGAGCATCTGCTCAACGTGGTTGCGCGGGTCCACCAGTTCGCACTTCTCGATGATACGATCGGCAAGCGTCGATTTGCCGTGGTCTATGTGCGCTATGATGGAGAAATTTCGTACGTGTGATAAATCCATGCTGTATAGTGGAATCCCGTTTGAGGTGGCGCGGCGGTCCCGCGCGTCCGGATGTACGAGTCAAAGATACATCGTCCGCGCCGCGGGTACAATCGGAAAACAGTCCCGTCGCGCGACGCCCGGCAACCGGGCGGTAATACAAATGTGATACTTCGCGGACGTTTCCGTGCAAGGCAAGCATTTTTTGGAGAGGATGGGAAATTATCGGATTCGGGCCGCCTTTGCCCGAATCGGCGCGTCTTGCCCGGGACGAATAACAATTGACTTTTTGACGGTTTGAACAAATAAGTATTTTTGTGCCGCTTCAGGGATTACGGCACAAAAGCCGCGCATTCGGGGGGAAAGAAATGAAAAGATACACATCGGTATCGTGCGCCGCGGCGCTTGCCATGACGCTCATGTTTACGGCGGCGGCCCAGGCGGCCGACCTCAGCGTGGGCGCTTCAACCTGGTACTCCTGGTGGCGCTTTGAGGAAGGAAACAGGACCGAAACCTTCGATCCCGCCCTGTTGTATGGCCCGGTCCTCGCGCTCGGATTCGGCGGCCGCTGGAGCCTGTCCACCATTTTCCTGTACGGCAGATTCAATATGGACAACGAGGATTCGAAGAGCGAGAAGATCGATCGCTACGATTCCGACACGGCGCTCAATTGCTCGATCAATCGCTATGTCAAGTTCTTCGGCGGCGCCAAATTCATGGGCTATGACATGCAGGGGAGCTCATTCTCGCACATGGCGCTCGGCCCGGCGCTGGGTGTCGGCGTGACACTGCCTCTTTCCGACAGCTTTTTCCTTCTCTGGAACGCCTCGGGGGCTTTACTGTTCGGAAAGCACAAAGACGCCGGCTCGGACGGTAAAAGGTCAGGCTATACGGAGCCCGGACTGAATACAAACCTTTCGCTCGCGTGGTATGTCGAGTCCGCGTCGACGACCATCACCCTGGGCTTCAGGTACCAGTTATTCGGTACCTTCTACAATAAGGAGGAGGAGTTTACCGATATGACGCACCAGTTCTACGGCATCACCCTGTCAGCCGTCTACGCGTTCGCGCTCTGAGCGCGCGCCGAACGCAACGTCGCCGGCGGTCGTAATCAGATTTGTCCGACTATCAGGAGGATTGAATGAAGGCTTCTCGTCGCGTTTTTTCGGGAATGTGCCTGCTGCTTGTCCTGCTGTTCCCCGCGGTGTCGGGTGCCGCCGATCTCAGCGTGGGGGCTTCCGTCTGGTACGCGTGGTATAACGAAAACCAGATAAATAAAAGCGATCCCTCGGTGGATCCGACATTTCTCTACGGGCCCATGTTCGCTCTCGGCTTCGCCCCCAAATGGAGCCTCACCGCGGTGTTTCTGTACGGTGTGTACGACTACCCGATGACGCCGGGCGAAACAGAGCCGCTGCGGCGGTACGACTCGGATATCGCGCTCAACTATTCCATCAACCGCTATATAAAAGTGTTCGGCGGCGCGAAGGTGATGGGATACACGTTTGATCAAGGTTCTCATTACGGAGTGGGGCCGGCGCTCGGATTGGGCGTTACCATCCCCCTCTCGGAGAGCCTGTTCCTTCTGGGGAATGTGTCGAGTGTATATGGATTCGGCCACGAGGAGCACGACGGGGGGTCGTCCTCGGACGCACGGGAACTCGGATTCAATACGACACTCTCGCTCGCGTACTACATCGAATCGGCGTCCACAACGATCACGCTGGGCGGGCGGTATCAGTGGTTC
>JAGODA010000043.1 GCA_017998475.1 Spirochaetota bacterium
ACTTTATACCCGACGGGGCCTCGATATTCATACCCGACGCGAAGCCGATGGACCTCATTCCGGGTTTCATATGGCCTACCGCTGGAAGGATGCTTACCTGCGGGTATGGATGGAGGCGCGATCCGTTTACCAACGAACGCGATTTCCACAAAGGGCTCGATATACGGGCCAACTACGAGTGGGTAAAGGCCACCAAATACGGCAAGGTAACCTACGCGGGCTGGCTGGGCGGATACGGCATGGCTGTGCTGATCGCGCATCCCGGCGGGTACAAGTCGCTTTACGGCCATCTTTCGCGGATAACCGTCCGCGAAGGGCAGTACGTCAAGCAGGGCCAGGTCATCGCCAGGAGCGGGAACACGGGCCGCTCGACCGGGCCTCACCTGCATTTCGAGCTTATCAGATCGGGCACGCATCTCAATCCCCGCGGATTTCTGAAGTAACGACCGTACCCTAAAAAGTTCTTGCCTCGCCCGCGGCGCCGCCTGTATCTATGACGGAAGCTTTCAACTCTGATCCACCCGGGAGCGCGCCATGCTTCAGAACGCAAACTTTCTCTGCGAAATCGGCACCGAGGAAATACCCGCCGGGTACCTCCCGCCGGCGATAGTCTATATCAAGAAATCCTTCGGTGAGCGCCTGAAGGAAGACCGCGTCGCCTTCGACGCGGTGGAGGTGTACGCGACCCCGCGAAGGATCGTCATTCTCGCCTCGGGCGTCGCCTCCGTTCAGAGCGAGGAGGAAGTCGAATTGAAGGGGCCGTCGGTTAAGGCCGCATACGACGCGGAGGGAAAACCGACGAAAGCGCTTATGGGTTTCCTGAAGGGAAACGGGGTGGAGGAGACGCATCTGCTGAAGCGGACCACCGACAAGGGGGAATACCTCTTCGCGAAGAAGACGCTGGCGTCGGAAAAGACCTCGGCGATACTGCCGGTAATTCTCGCCGACATCATCAGGAACATCCCGTTCCCCAAAAAGATGAGGTGGTGCGATCTGAAGCTGGCGTTTCCACGGCCCATAGCGTATTTTTGCGTTCTGTTCAACGACGCGGTTGTGCCCTTCGAGATGTCGGGAATAGCCTCGTCGGACTTTGTGCGGGGGCACTATGTACGCCACAACCGGATGGTGAGGGTGGAGAGCATCTCTGCCTACGGGAGTCTCATGAAGGAAAACGGTGTCGTTGTGGACCACACCGAACGGCGCGAGACGATCCGCGGGGAGCTGGAGCGTACGGCGCGATCGCTCGGCGGTGAGCTTGTGAGTGATGACGATCTGCTCGAAACCGTTACATTCCTTACCGAGAGCCCCTTCGTTCTGGTGTGCGATTTCAGGCCCGAATTCCTTTCCATTCCGGATATCGTGCTTATAACAGAGATGAAGGAACACCAGAAGTACTTCGCTGTCCGCGGAAAGGACGGCGTGCTCCTTCCGAACTTTCTCGTTATTTCTAACAATCCGCCCACGGCATACGTGAAAGCCGGGAACGAGCGGGTTATCACCGCGCGCTTCAACGACGCGCGCTTCTTTTTCGACGAGGACAGAAAATCCAGGCTGGCCGACAAGGTCGATTCGCTTAAAAATGTCCTTTTCCACAAGGACCTCGGAAGTATCTACGACAAGGTCGAACGGGTCCGTTATATCGCGGCGCATCTTTCACAGACGCTCGGCCTGGACGCAAAGACCACGGCCAGGGTGGACAGGGCGGCATTTCTCTGCAAGGCCGACCTCAACACGGCGATGGTCTTTGAGTTCACCTCTCTGCAGGGAAAAATGGGAAGGATCTACGCGCTCCTGGACGGCGAGGACGCCGAGACGGCCGACGCCATCGACGACCACTACCGTCCGCGATCGCAGGACGACCCCATGCCGCGGGGCGTTGTGAGCAGGGTGCTTTCACTGGCCGAAAAGCTGGACAACCTGCTGGGCTCGTATTCCGTGGGCAACATCCCCAAAGGTTCGCAGGACCCGTACGCGCTCAGAAGGCAGGCCGGGGCGATCGTGGAGATGGCGGTGGACGGGGAAATGTCGATCGACCTTCGCGCGGTGCTGGAACACTGCGCTCCGAAATACGCAAACGGTGCCGATCTGGTGAGGCCCATTCTCGCGTTCATCGGAGGACGCGCGAACACGCTGTTCGCGGAACGGGGCTTCCGTTACGATGAGATTGACGCCTGCCTTTCCATCGATTATCACAATTATCTCGAGCAGTACCGGCGAGCCCACAGCCTCCACGACTTCAGGGGACGCGAAGGTTTTTCGGAGATGCTGCTCTCGTTCAAGAGAATGAACAACATCGTGTCCGCGTTCAGACAGAAGGAGCCCGGGTACGCGCTGCGCTTCGATCCCGCCCTGCTCAAGGAGGACGCCGAGCGCGGGCTGTATGAATTCTTCAATTCCCGCCGCGAGAAGATCCGGGAGCTCATCCATACCGACAGCTATCGCGAGCTGTTCGGCCTCCTGATCGAAGGGAAGGGGGCGATCGACAGGTTTTTCGACGATGTGATGGTTATGACCGACGACACCGGAATCAGGGACAACCGCCTCGCGCTGCTCGAAACGATCCTCGATCCTTTCAGGGGCCTTCTGGACTTCACCAAGATCTCCGAGTAGGAGGGCGAATGAAACTCTGTGACGGCGTGTACGCCTACATCTGGCGAGGCGTGTTCGAGAACAATTGCAATATGTACTATTTCGGAGAGCCGCTCAACCTGCTGTTCGACCCGGGGCTCGCGCGTCATGTCGACCTCAGGTTCGATACTATGCGCTCGGACGGTCTCAATCCCGACGATATAACGACAGTCATCTCGACGCATTCCCATCCCGACCATTTCGAGGGATGCGCCCATTTTATGGATGGCCGGGCGAAGGTAGGCATGCACCGGGACGAGATCGCCTTTCTCAACGAGGTCGGACCGCAGTTTTTCCGGATGATGGGAATGGAATTTCCGTCATTTTCGTTCGATATGGAGCTCGATGAAGGGCCTCTGAACGTAAACGGCGTGGAGCTCGAGGTTTTTCTCACCCCGGGGCATTCTCCGGGTTCTGTCTGCGTGTACTGGAAGGATAAAAAGGTCCTTGTATGCGGAGATCTCATCTTCAGGGAGAGCGTTGGGCGCACCGATTTTCCCGGCGGCGATTCGGCGAAGTTGAGGGCGAGCATTGAGCGCATGGCCGAATTAGACATCGAGTACCTGCTTCCAGGCCATATGGACTACGTGAGCGGCGCCGTTCAGGTGAAAAAGAACTTCGATGTCATACGCCGCTATATTTTCCCCATGCTGTGACGGCCCTCGCTATCGCGCCGGAATACGGGAAGCGCGGTTCTGGCGGCTCCAGAAGAAGCGGTAGCGCAGCGGTATTCCGGCCGATTCCCGCACGGCGTCGAGCGCCGGAAGCCATTCCGTCTCGCTTTTCATCCCCCGGTCGAAACACTCCCTGGAGAACGCCGCCAATCGGGCCTTTGAGACCTTCGGGGATTTTTTGTATGCCCGATACAATTTTTCTTCCTGCTCGATGAATTCGCGCTCAATTTCGTCCCTTTTTGGCGCGAGGTGGGCGCTCCAGAACGGATAGCGCACGAGGGCCTTCCTGTGCAGAATTTCGTGGCGCCACCAGAAGACATCGTGCGAATAGCCGTCGGGAGCCTCCGGGTTCAGGAACTCTATCGGCCCCGTGCCGAGATAGAACGGCTTGAATATCCCTGTGCAGGTCCCCGAGGACGCTGTCGCCCAGTGAACGGGGAGGTCGCTTCTCAGGTGCGCCACGAGTGCCGATGTCGACTGGCTGGCGCGCAGAGGCCCGAAAGACGCGTGCATGCAGACGGTGCCCATGTCGGTGGCATGCGGCGGGACGACGCCGGAATCGACCCCATGGTCGCGAAGGAGCGCCATCATTGTGGCGGGCGTAATGCTTCCTTCATGCCTGCGGAGAAGCTCCATCGTTCGCGACTGCCGGACACGGCATTTACTGAAATGGGTTATGATGGTGTCGGAAAACGCGCGCCTGAATCCGAACGACCCCCCCCCTTTGATGTATCCTTTTTTCAGTGCGTAGTCCTCGGCCCCCGGAGACAGCAGGTCGTATTCCTCGTCGATGGTCAGTCCGTTGGAGATGCTCCGTACCCCGCGGACCTTCAGCGCCGCCCAGTGCCTGCCTGCCGTCTCGAGGACCCAGGCCTCCTTTTTGTCGGCGATTATGAATGAATTGTGATAGAGGAGACGGCTTCTGTATCCGCAGTTGCCGCCCTGGCCGTAGCGGCCCAGCAGTTCCGTGATGAGCGCGAGCGCGTCCGGCGCCCTGTTCGCCCGCTCGAGCGCAAGGCGCAACAGGTCCATGCCGGTAAGCCCCGTCTTCGAGTACGGCTCGCGCGTGAAGACGGCCTCGTTGCCTATGCACAGGCCTGATGCGTTGACGCCCATTTCGCAGCCCCACATCCACGCGGGACGGGAAATGAGAACCTCTTGTGTTCGCGAGGCCTGCGGAATTTTCATGTAGGTGCATTGGAGCTCATGTTGTCCGGGAAAAGTGCGGGCCGGAACATGGTGCAGTAGCTGCGCCTCGTTCGCCTCGCGGTCGCTGTTCTTGGCGAGGATGACGCTTCCGTCGAGAGTGGCTTCTCCAGTGGCGACTACGGTGTCACACATGTGTCATTCTCCGGGTGCGGTATGTTTGTGCGTGTTGAATGCTAATGGAGACGCGGATAGTTTTCAACAAAAATTGATGAACGAAGGAATATTCGTGTGCCGGCGGGCAGGCGCGCCGGTAAAATAGGGTTGACGCTTCAGGCGGGGCGAATTCTCATTTCCAGATATTTACAGGGGCGGCATCTCAGAAAAATGGACGATTATCTTAAATCCTCGTGGTTCGTCCGGACCGTTTTCACGCTTCGGACGTATGTGCGCTTTCATCTTTCGTTCAAGAAGAGATTCGCCCGCATGGGAGCGAATCCCTATGTATGGGGGATCTGGAACGTCGAGGTTTTCGGTCCCAATATCAGCATAGGCAGGAACGTGGTGATAATAGGGGCGGAATCGGCCCGAACACGCCTCACCACGGTCAAGCTGGCGGGATACGAGGGGGCGATAGATATCGGCGACAACGTGCTCGTGATGGCCGGTGTGCGCGTATCGAGCGCGTCCCGGATAGAGATAGGCGACGACTGCATGCTCGCCAATTACTGCTATCTGACCGACGCCGACTGGCACGGCATACACGACCGTACCCAGATCGTCGGGAAGACGTCGCCGATCGTTCTCGAGAAGGGAGTCTGGATAGGGGACTCGGCGATAGTGTGCAAGGGGGTGCGCATCGGCCGCAACTCGATCGTCGGGGCCGGGTCGGTTGTCCGTAAAAACGTGCCGGCGAACGTTGTGGTGGCGGGAAATCCCGCGAAAATCGTCCGCAGGCTCGATCCCGCGAAGGTGGTCACCATGGGAGCGCTGTACGAAAAACTTGGAGGGCCTCCGGTTTGAAAATCTGCATGCTGTGCTACAGGGGCAACCCCTACAGCGGTGGCCAGGGAATCTACCTGAAATACGTGGCCGAGGAGCTCGTGCGCCAGGGGCACGAGGTGCATGCCATCGTGGGGCCCCCCTATCCCGCGATGATGGACGGCGTGAAGGTCCACTATATACACAACAACGAATACTATGTCCGGAAGGGACGCACCATACTGAATCCGGATTCGCCGTTCGATATCCTCCGCCCGCTCAATTCATACGAGTACCTCAGCACCAGGCTGGGCGCTTTCTCGGAGATCAGCGCCTTCAGCTACAGGGCGTTTCTTAAGATTCGGGAGCTTCTCCGGAGCACCCGCTTCGACGTGATACACGACAATCAGTGCGTCGGGTACGGCCTTCTTCTGATGCGCAGTTTCGGGATACCGGTCATCGCGACCATCCATCATCCGCTGTCGGTCGATCTGGAAAACGTGATAGAGCGAGCGTCCTCGTTTGCGAACAAGATGAAAGGGGTGATGTTCTACCCGATTCTGATGCAGCAGGTCGTATCGAAGCGCCTGGATCATATCATCACCGTGTCCGAGGACTCCAGGCGCCGCATCAACGCCGATTTCGGCGTGCCCGTGGAGAGGCAGACGGTGGTGTATAACGGCCTGGACGACTCGATCTTCAGGCCGCTGCCCGGTGTGCGGAAAAAGAAAGGGAAGATGGTGTTCGTCGGAAACGTCGAGGACGGAAAGAAAGGCTTCGTTTACCTGCTGAAGGCGCTCACTACGATAAAGAGCGATCTCAGGCTTACGGTGGTGGACGGCGGTTCGCCCCACCGCAGGGTCACCGGTGCTCTCATCGAGCGCCTCGGGCTGAGCGGCCGGATAGAGTTTACCGGAAAGGCGGACACGGATTCCCTGGTGCGGCATTACTGCGAGTCGGAGCTGGCCATAGTGCCGTCGGTGTACGAGGGGTTCGGGTTCCCCGCGGCCGAGGCGATGGCATGCGGCGTGCCGGTGATAGCGAGCGACGGCGGCGCGCTCCCCGAAGTGGTGGGGGACGCCGGAGTGGTCGTTCCCGCGCGCGACGAGCGGGCGCTGGCCGACGCGATCGACGGGGTCTACGCCGACAGGAAACTGATGAGGCGCCTCTCCGACGAGGGGAGAACAAGAGTGCTCGCCGAATTTAACTGGCCGAAGGCCGTCGAAAAGATGGTATCGGTCTTCCGGTCATTCGCCCGGTAAGCTCAGTTCATGTCTACGATTTTAGCGCCCCTGTCCAGGTTGATCCTCAGTACGGTCGCGGCATCCAGCCTGATCCCGTACTGAATTTCCGAAAAGTTGATGGTGAGCCTGCCGCCGCTTTCCGGGGCGAGCATCCGTATGGTGCGGTAGAAAAGCGCTCCTCCCTGGCTCTGGGGTTTTTCGAGGTAAAATTCCGTTTTCTTCCCGCCAGTTTTCGAGATGAAAAGTATTTTGTCGGGCACATCCCCCTTGAAGCCGATCGTCTGGAAATAATCCTTGTTTTCCAGAACAAGGTAGCTCCTGTTGGAATCGTTTTCATCCACAAGACCCTGTTTGATTGTAAACGCGTCAAGGAGCGGGATCTGACCGGCGGCGAACGGATAGACGAGCGCGAAATCGATATCGATGGAGGCGTAGTTGCGCAGGTTGATGGAGTCGCTCCGGTCCACGTAGAGGGTCTTCTCCGCCGGGAAATAGAATTTGAGCGTGGCTCCATCCTGAACCATTACGGTCAGCGGGCTTTTAAAGATGATGTCGAAAAAGGTGAAGCGGGCCATCCGGGGATTTCTGTTGAACCAGGCTTCGCCGACGGAATTGAACTTGCTCTTCCCGTACGCCCCCTCGACCCTGAACTGGGCGGAATAGGAGTCCACGGCCCGGCTGTTTATCTCCTGTACGCGGGCGAGAAGGCGACGGCTGCGTTCGGTGTCCGAGGCGGATACGCGCTTTTCCTGTTGGACCGGGGTGCCCGCGCATGCCGGCAGGAGCGCACAGGCGAGCAGAACGGAGAAAAGCGATGCCGCCCGGGTTGATGTTCTGATCATTGTACCGCCCCTTTATTGAAGTCTGGATTTCGCTTCATTGAGTTTTTTTTCAACGGCCGGGTCACTTTTCATCTTCAGCGACCTGTCCCAGTACTCGATCGCCTTGTCAATCTTTCCTATGCCGTAATAGGTGTCGCCGATATGGTCATAGACGACCGGATCCGGACTGTTTTCGCGGGCAAGTTCCCTTTCGGCCTCGAGAAGTTTTATAAGGGCCAGGTCCAACTGGTTCTTCCTGTAATAGGCCCAGCCGAGCGAATCGAGATAGGCGCCGTTGGTGGGTTCGAATTCCAGAGCCTTTTTAATAAGCTCAATGGACTCGTCAAGGTTCATGTTGTTGTCGGCGTACAGGTACCCCAGAAAATTGTAGGCCTTCGCGCTCTTCGGGTTGTACTTAATCGATTTTTTCAACGCCTCGAACGTATCGGCGAGCCTGCTCTGTTTTTCAAGCACGGTGGCGAGGTAGAAATAATAGGTGTCATTCTCTTCCTGCAGCTCTATCGCCTTTCTGAAGTGCTTTTCGGCCGATGCGTAGTTGTCGCGCTGGGAATCTATGAGGCCCTTGAAGAAGTGGGGCCTGGAGTTCTGCGGTTCCAGCGTGATGGCGCGGTCTAGGTATTCGGCGGCGCGGGAAAAGTCATTCCTCAGGCTGTACAGGTAGCCCATGTGGATGAGGATGTCTGGCGACGGCTTCAGGTCGTGGCATTTTCGATAATAGACCAGGGCGAGCGAAAGGTCGCCGGTCTCCTCACAGGTTCGGGCCAGATAGAAGTAGATCTCGGGGATGTCGTCCTTGATGGACAGCGTGCGGAAAAAGCTGTCCTTGGCCAGGTCGTAGAGTCTTGCCTGAAAAAGAAGCACACCGGCAGTAAAGTATTCGCTGAGCGCGGACGCCTTGTCGCCGCGCCGGAGCGCGATACGTGCCAGCGCGATGTGGGGAGAGATGTATCCCGGATTTTTCTTTAAAATTTCCCTGAGATGCTTTTCCGCTGGCCCGTCGTTCTTCATCAGCTCGTCGTAGAGCGCCGTGGCCAGGACGCCGTCGATCATCCTGTTGTTTTTGACCCGGTTAAGATAGCCGACGGCGCGATGGTCGCCCTTGAGATAATAGATGCGGCCCATGACCGCGTTTATCTTGGCGTTGTCGTGGAATTTCTCCAGATAGCGCAGGGAATACCGGGCGGCGTCCTCGAGGGCATAGCGGTCCATGTGGATAAGCGCGAGGACGTAGACGGCCGAATGGTTGTCGGGATTGATCTCGAGGCAGCGTTCGAAGCTCTGAATGGCGCGCTCGGTCAGGTTTTTGGAATAATAGATGTGGCCGAGGTAATAATGCGCGTACTCCTGGTAATAGTCTTCGACGGGCTTGGAGGCGGCAAGCTCGATGATGTTGCGCATATATACCGAGGCCTTGTCCCAGTCCTTCATCTGCGTGTAGTAGAGGTTTCCCAGCGTGTAATGGATATGGACCAGTTCGGGGCGCTGCTCGAGCAGGGCCTCCAGGACACCTGCCGCTTTTTCGTAGTTGCGAAGATTCGCGTAGAGGTTGAATTTCAGCTCGTACGGGCGCACGAATCCCGGGTTCTTCTCGATGGAGCGGTCGGCGTAGTTGACCGCTTTCTCGTAATCATTGATCCGGTAATAGCATTCGGCGAGCTGGTAATACACCCGGTCGAGTTCGGTGTCGAACGCGGCCGCGTCCATAAAATTCTCGATTGCGCGCGTGTAATCGCCTTCGGACTTGAAATAGAGCCCCCTGCTGAAATACGCCCAGTCCGCGCGCGGGGACGCCGGTTTGTTGTCGCGGGGGGAAGCGGTTTGCAGGGCGGCGCAATTCATGAAGACGAGGGCCGCCAGCGGGGCCAGGGCGAGTCGTTTCATTGACGGGAGATCCTTGCAGTCATTTTAATCAAAGATAGGGCCGGTGTGGATTATTGTCAAATCTAAATGTCCGCCGTGCGCGCCGGACACGCGGCTTCTTCAGCATCACGCCGGGAGTCTACCTCTTCTTTCGCCGGACCCCGGTGGCCCGGGTTTCCGGAGGCGGAGTGTCGCTCTCGATCTCGAAAACCGGTATCGAGGCCGTCGCGGCCGGGCGCCTGCCTGAAACGATCCCCCGGATGTCCTCGAATATGTTATAGAGCACGGGAGTGGCGAAAAGGGTGATGAGGGTGCCGAACGCGAGGCCCCACGCCATCGAGAGGGCCATGGGCTTGAGAAAGGGATCGTTGCCGCCGATGCCGTACGCGGTGGGAAGGAGCCCGAGGACCGTCGTGAGCGAGCTGAGCAGGATGGGGCGGACGCGCTTGGCCCCCGCCTCGATGGAGGCGTCGAACGCGTCCATTCCGCCCGTACGCGCGACGTTGATAAAATCCAGGTAAACGATGGAGTTGTTCACCACGACGCCGGCGAGCCCGACGATACCCATCATGGCCAGAAAAGAAAGAGGAAGGCCGTGCAGGAAGAACACCCACACCACGGCGAGGAACGACAGCGGAATGATCCCCATGATGGTGACGGGGTGGATGAGCGATTTGAAAAGGGCGACGAGTATGATGTAGATCGCAAGTGCCGCCATCAGAAACGAACGATTGAGGTTCTGGAACGACTCCTGCGTGTCCTTGAACTCACCGGCGTAGTCCACCGTGTAGCCCTGGTACCGTTCTTCCATTCCGGCGAATTTCTTCTGGAGCAGGCGGTTGACGTACACCGAGGTGACGTCCTTGGCCTTCTCGTCGATATCGGCTGTGACTGAAATGGTGCGCCTCCAGTCCTTGCGTGTGATGAAGGATACGCCGCGGCTTCGTTCGAGCCTGGCGACAGACTGTAGAGGGATGAGATTGCCCATGCGGTTTGCTATCTTGATCTTCCCGATGCTCGCCAGGTCGTTTCGAAGCGATCGGGGGAATATAACGCGAATGTCGATCTCTTCGTCGGTTTTCTTTATCTTCGTGGCGATGGTGCCCTCATAACAGGAGCGGACAGTTGAGGCTATGTCGTATACGCTGATCCCGGCGAGCGCGGCCGTGCGGTCGTTCACATGTATGCGAATCTCCTCCTTTCCCTCCTCGAAATTGTCCTTTATGTCCTTTAGCCCCTTGATCGTGGTGAGATAGGCGCGGTACTCGTCGGCGATTTTCTTCAGTACGTCGAAATCGTCGCCCTTGATGGTTACCGAAACGGGCATCCCCGTGGGGGGGCCGTTGCGTACGTATTTGAACTCGAGCTTTTCGAATCCCTTGAGCCCGGCGCTCCGCTCGCGCACCCAGTCGATGATCTCGTCGGCCTGGCGCCTGCGGTTTTCCTCGGGGGTAAGGTACACGATGATGATTCCGTATTTGGAGCCCCGCTTGGTGTACGGATCGTTGGGGTCCTCCTGGATGATTCCGGCGCGCGAAGTGAAGCTCTCGAGCTCTTCTTTCGGAAGCTCCGCGATGATCTTTTCGATGGTCGCGAGTTTGTCGCTCATCTCCTCCACGCGGGTTCCCGTGGGCGCCTCGGCTTTTACGGTGAAACGCTCTATGCCGCCGGCCGGGAAGAGGATGAACTTGACCTTGAATGCCGCGAAGACGATCGTAACGACAAAAACCAGCGTGATGATTCCGACGAAACGATAGCGCCGGGCCACGACCGCTTTGAGAAGTGAAACGTATCGGGTGCGAAGACCGCGGAAAAGCGCTCCTCCCTCCTCTTCGGAAAGGGAAACGAGAGATTTCCGGCGCTTCTGCATGTCGTGTATCTGGGGCGGCAGGAAAAAGACCGACTCTATCCACGAGGCGACAAGCGCCACCGATACCACGGCCGGGAGCGTCCAGACGAACTTGCCCATGATGCCGGTCATGAACATGAGAGGCGCGAACGAGGCGATGGTCGTAAGGATGGTGGCGGCGATGGGCATCATGACCTCGGAGGCGCCCTTGGCGACGGCGTCGCGGAGCTTCCAGCCCTCTTCGAGGTGACGGTAGATGTTGTCCGACACCACGATATTGTTGTCGACCAGCATGCCGAGCGCCATGATGAGGCCGAACATGGACATCAGGTTGATGCTGACGTTCGCGTACGCCATCCATATAAAGGTGAGAAGCATGGAAAAGGGGATGGCGAGCGCGGTGAAGATGGAGATGCGCCATCCGTACGAAAGGATGAGGGAAATGATGACGAGGGCGAACCCCTGGATACCGTTACTGACGAGCACGTCGAGCCTTCGCTTGACGAAATAGGACAGGTCGTTGTTGATGACCAGCTCGTATTCTTCCGGAAGGATTTTTCTAAAGCGCTCCACCTCGCGGTTGATGCCGTCTACCAGCGTGATGATGTCGGCGGATTCCTTCTTGAGAATCGTCAGGGTAACGGAGCGGCGGCCGACGGATTTGTTGATTATCTTCGCCTCCTCGAAGGAGTCGCGTACGTTCGCGACGTCCCCGACGCGGACCCAGTTGCCCATGTCGTTGGCCCGTATGAGGATGTTGGAGATGTCCCGCGCGGACTCCACCTCGCCGATCGTGCGAACGAGGATCTCCTCGTCGTTTTCCCACACAAGGCCGCCCGGGAAGTTGAGATTCTTTCTGGCGAGCGCCATCACGATGTCGTTCATGGCGACGTGGTACTCGTCGAGGAGGCGCGGATTCACTTCCACTATCATCTCGCGGTCGCGGTATCCCTGGCGGTCGACGCGCGCGGTGCCGCCGATCTCCAGAATGCGGTCCTCGAGTATCTTGGCGAGCCTTCTCATCTCGAATTCGTCCGCGTCGTTCCTGATGTCGCCTTTTCTGATGATGGCGATATCGAGTACCGGCTGCTGGGCCGTTGTGAGCTCGGTGACCAGAGGGTCCTCGGCGTCATCCGGCAGGTCCTGGGTGCGGTCGAGCGCGTTCTTGATGTCGTTGATCGTCTTGTCCTTGTTGGCGAGGTCGGGATCGAGCTTCACGACGACCACGGAGCGCGCCTCGAGGGAGTTGGAGTGCAACTCCTCGATCCCGTCGATCTCGCGCAGCTGGTCCTCGATGGGGATGGTGACGTGTTTTTCGACATCTTCGGCGGTGGCCCCCGGGTAGATGGTGCTTATCACAAGGTAATCGAAATCGATTTTAGGAAATGCCTCGCGGTTGGCGTTGAACATGTACATCAGCCCGGCGATGAAGATGCCCGCCGCCAGCACGTTGACGAACAGAGAATTGTCTATGAAAAATTCGATGATCCGTTTCATCGGGGCACCTTCCGAACGGTGAGGGGTGGGGGCTGTCCGCTCCCGGGACGATCTGATCGAGAATCCTCAGCGCCCTTCTACATGTAAGTCAAGAAATAAATCGAAACTTCGCCACCGCAGCGGAGTGAGATGCCGCGTGGCGCGCAAAGGAGAGCGGAGCGCCACGCGGCGTCGGCGCGTTCACAAAGCCGCCGGAGGAAAAATACTGATTGAAAATAATACCGCTCGGGTCCAGTATACTGTTCCGGCCGGAATGTTCGACGGGTCGGCGTGGCGCACCACAATGCAATTGGCGGCGGTAACGAAAGATGGCGTTCACTGATCCCGGAGGCTCATCGGAACGGCTGAAAGTGCTCGCGCTCGACGACGACGGGCTGGTCCGCCGCGTGCTGGAAGACCTGCTTTCGGGCGAGCACGAGTTCCGCGCCGTGGGAAGCTGCGCCGAATTCTACGAACTGGTGGTTGGCTTCAATCCCGACGTTCTGCTGCTCGACCTGGTGCTTCCCGACGGCGACGGCCTGGAGATATGCAGGGATCTGCGAAGGAACGTCCAGTTCGAAAAACTTTTCATTCTCATGCTGACGGCGGCGGACCAGAAGCAGTATATAGAGCAGGGATACGCGGCGGGTGCGAACGACTATATACGCAAGCCCTTCGTCCCGTTCGAGGTGAAATCCAAGATACTCAACTGCAAAAAGATCATCACCTACCAGAACAAACTCTATTCGGCCTTCAACTACCAGCTCGAGTTCTCGAAACGTCTTTACCGCCTCAACAGGCTCATTCAGACCAACGTGAACGTATCGGACATCGGCGAGCTCATCCGCGAGTTCGATTCTTTCAACGAGATCGTCGACGCCGGCTCCATCGAGGTTGTGCTTGTCCGCGAAGGCGCGCCGGCGACACTGCTCTCAAAATCCTTCGAAAAAGACCGCGCCTTTCTGAGCTACGAGCAGATACGCAAAAGGATCAAGCTCTTCGACGAGAAAAACACATCCATAACCTCTATAAAGATACGAAGCGGCGAAAAGGACCTCTATTGCTGTATCGCGCCGATCGCCTTCAACCACACCGTCTCGGGTTACCTCGTACTCCAGCGGGATACGCCGTTCGATCCCGAGGAGCGCAACATGATCGCGCTGTGCACGGATTTTATGGACATCATGCTCGAGCGCCTCATCGCACAGAACGAGCTGAACCGGCAGTACGAACTGTACCGGTCGGAGATCGCGAAGGTGAGGACCATACAGGTTTCGTTTCTGCCCGATTTCAGCAAGATCGACGGCTACGATGTCGCGTCCATTTTTCTTCCGGCCGAGGACATTTCCGGCGATTTCTTCGACGGCTTTTTCCTCGACGACGAGGTCTACCAGTTCGTGCTCTGCGACGCTTCCGGCCACGGGGTGGCGTCATCCTACATCGGTAACGAGATACGCTCTCTTTTCCGGACCTTTTCCCTCAGGAGATTCCCGCCGTCCTTTATCATCGGAGCGGTGAACGGTATCGTGTCGCGCGA
>JAGODA010000389.1 GCA_017998475.1 Spirochaetota bacterium
CTCGATAATCGGATCGCCCGGCTGGAAAACATCCACCTTGAATATGTCGGCAAGACGCGCCTGCTGCGACTGGAACTGTTCGATGATGACCTTTATGCTGGTGGGAATCGTAAAATTGGTGATGTCTATGGTGTGCTTGGATATCTTGAAGTTGGTGGCGATTACCTTCTCGGGGCTCACCTTGAAACGAAGATCCCGTCTCCCGCGGGAGGCCTTGCGCATGCTCACGATACGGCATCTGAAGTATCCCGGCCCCCGCGTCTCGACGACCTTCAAGTCGATTTCGAAATACTTGTCCAGGAGACCGTAAACGGTGATGGTGTCCTCCGGGGTGTATTCCTGGTCGGTAACGAGCATCACGGTGTTGTCCTCGAGATACTCGTTGATTCTGGCCTCCATCCTGTCGATGGAGTACTTGATATTGAGCTTTTTGCTGTGGAACTGGGTCTTCAACATCTCGATGATGTCCGGGAGTGTCCGTATATCATCGAATGCCCGGGGTTTTCTTTCCTTGAAGTCCGCCACTACGCTCTCCTTGACCGTCCTTGCCGCCGGAAACCGGTAATTCCACGCAAACAGGGATGCACACCCCTCTCCCGTACGGCCCTCATCCGGTGAGAGCCCGCCGACATGGTTATGTGCTTATAGTATCTATCGAATTCCGCTGAAAAATACTTCACTCTATTTTCAGGGGCCGTACAGCCCGCACCGGCCCCAAAACAATAAGGGGAGCCTCATTTCTCCCCTCGTTGGTTCTTCCTTCTCTTTCGGGTATGGTTTACTTTTTAACGGCTTTCTTAGCGGGCTTCTTCGCCGCTTTTTTCTTCTTCGCGGCGGCTTCGGCCTTCTTCGCCGAGAGCAGATCCTTCTGCGCCTTGGCAAGAGCGGCCTTTTCTTTCTTCAGCTCGCCCTCGAGCTTCCTGATCTTGAGAGCCCTCCTCTTTCCCTCCGCCGTCAACTGCTTTACAGATTTACCTTTCATTTATCGCACCACCCCTTTTATTTTTTATGATCGGGGTCAGGAACCCCGCGCACCCGCGAACATCATGTCAATTAATTAACGATGTCGGGCGTCGCGGATGCATAATTGAAAGAAGTATAAACACATTATAATTTTTTGCAAGTAAAAAACTGTTTTATATAATAAATATTATTATAATCTTATCACTGCATATCACTATCGTTTTATTCGCCGTCGGCGAGAATACGCGCGTTTAACGTCAAGGTTAATTAATTTCTCCCGGGACCGGGCGCACTCGGCGACAGCGGATGAAAGCGATAAATTAATTTACTTGTAAGCCGCGCGGCCTTCGTTATTGTTGCCCGGAGAAGGCGGAAAGGTCCACGCAATGACGAAACAGCTACCGATCGTCACCATCATAGGCAGGCAGAACGTCGGCAAATCGACGCTTTTCAACGCGCTCATAAAACAGAAGAAGGCGATCGTCGACTCTATGCCAGGCCTCACGCGCGATATACTGTCGTGCAGGGTCACGCACGCCGACGCGTCGTTCATGCTGTCGGACACGCCGGGGCTCGATCTGGAGGATTCGTCGCTTCTCTCGCAGGCGATACTGGAGAACGCCAGGGCCTTCCTCTCGCGCTCGTCGGTCGTCATCTTCCTGCTCGAAAACCCGTCGCCCGCATCCTTCGACATGGAACTGGCCGGCATAGTCCGCAGGCTCGGTCTTCCGGTTATCGTTGCCGTCAACAAGATGGACGGCCCGCGTGATTTTCAGAACCTCGGCAACTTCTACGAGATGGGATTCGACGACATCCTGCCCATTTCCGCCCTCAACCGGCTCAACATCGGCCTGCTTCTCGATATGATAACGGAGCGCCTGCCCGTCAAACGGCTCCATGCCGGGGAAGAAAGCCTTAAAATTGCGATCGTGGGACGCCCGAACGCCGGGAAATCGACGCTTCTCAACGCCTTCATAGGGTACGAGCGCTCGATTGTGTCGGACATTCCGGGCACGACGCGCGATGCCGTCGACGAGGAATTTACCTTCCACGGCAGGAAAATCACCCTTATAGATACGGCCGGAATAAGGAAAAAAAGCCGTATAAGCGAAAGCGTCGATTTTTACTCCCTCAGACGGGCGGTAGAGTCCATACGGCGGTGCGACGTGGTCATCCACCTGATCGACGCTGGCGAGGGAATCACCGATACCGACAAGAAAATAGCCGATGAGATCATCGGGGCGCGCAGGCCAACGGTAATCGCGGTGAATAAATGGGACGCCATCGAAAAGGACCACAAAACCTTCGATGAATACCGGGAGCGCCTTATCTTCGCCTTCTACCGCGCGGCGGATTTTCCCATCATATCCATTTCCGCGCGCGAAAAACAGCGGATCCACCGCCTTATCGGCACGGCGGTGGAGCTCAGCGAAAGGGCGGAAAAGCGCGTGGAAACGCCGCGGCTCAACAGGATAATGGAAGAAATCCAGCGCTCGCACCACATTCCGACACTGGGGGGAAGGCTAAAAATATACTACCTCACACAGACGGGAGTGAAACCGCCCCGTTTCAAGCTCTTCGTAAACAATCCCGAGCTGTTCCGCAAGGACCTTCTTCGCCACATAGAAAAAGCCCTTCAGCGCAGGCTCGAACTTAACGGCATTCCGATGGAAATCTCGATAGAAGGGAAAAAGCGCTAGATCGCGTTTCTACAGCTCGACGCGCCCGGCGATCGACCGCGCCACGGTCATGGAATCGGCGTATTCGAGGTCTGCCCCGACCGGCAGACCGTGCGCTATCCTCATCACCCGTATTCCGAGGGGCTTGAGGAGCCGCGCCAGGTACAGGCCCGTCGCGTCGCCCTCGACCGTGGGATTCGTGGCGATGATGAGCTCGCGAACCGCCCCCCTCGTGCAGCGCTCGACAAGCGCGCTTATTGAAAGCTCCTCCGGGCCGATCCCGTCAAGCGGCGAGATGACTCCTCCCAGCACGTGGTAGAGGCCGCGGAACTCGCCCGTCCGCTCGATGATAAGCACGTCGCGCGGGTTTTCGACCACGCACATAACGCTCCGGTCGCGCGTCGCGTCGGCGCAGACCGGACAGAGC
>JAGODA010000390.1 GCA_017998475.1 Spirochaetota bacterium
GTGCTCGCCCTCGGCACCCGGCTCGGGCCATTCGGCACCCTGCCCCAGTACGACATCGACTACTGGCCCAAAAACGCGAAGATCATCCAGGTCGACGTTGACGCCAGCCAGCTCGGTCTCTCGAAGAAGGTCGACATCGGGATCATGGCCGACGCGAAGGAATTCGCGCAGCAGCTCGTGCTTCGCCTCCGCGCGATCGACGCCAAGCGCGCGAGCGACCCGAAGCGTCTTGAGGAAATCGAAAAGGAAAAGAAGATCTGGAAGGATGAGCTGGACAAGTGGTCATCCTCGACCAACAAGCTGATGCATCCGCGGCGTTTCATTAAAGAGCTCACCGACGCGATGCCGAAGGGTTCGATCGTCGCTACCGACATCGGGAACAACTCTTCCATCTGCAACAGCTACCTCCGATTTGCCGGTCCGCGCCAGCACATATCCGCGCTCAGCTGGGGCAACTGCGGCTTCGCCTATGGCGCGGCGATGGGGGCGAAGATGGGTTCGCCCGACAGCCCCGTATTCGCGCTGCAGGGTGATGGAGCGTACGGTATCAGCGGCATAGCCGAAGTAATGACGGCGGTGCGCGAAAACATCCCGGTAATCGCCGTGGTCTTCAACAACCACGAGTGGGGCGCCGAAAAGAAGAACCAGATCGATTTCTTCGACAACAGGTTCGTCGGTTGCAACCTGCCCACCAACCCCGACTACGCACAGGTCGCCAAGGACATGGGTGCGCTCGGTTTCAAAGTCGAGGATTACAATCAGGTGAAGGATGTCGTGAACGAGGCGGTAAAGTCAAAGAAACCGGTCGTAATCAACGCCGTCATAGAGGGCGGGGCGAACGTTCTCGCCGAACCGTTCCGTCGGGACGCGTTCAAGCCGGCGGTGCGCCACCTGCCCAAGTACAAACACCTGAGCATGGTATAACGATCCTTTTATCATAGCTGCCCTGCGGAGGGCCCCGCCCCCCGCAGGCGCCTCCTGCGCATGCCCCTCGGCCTCAGGGCCGGAGGGGATTTTTTTAATCTGAGGGAGGCCGTCCCGCAAGTCTTTACTTGATTTTAAAGCACGCGCCGGGATACAGTTCCGGTACCGCGTACCGAAACGATCCGGCGCACTGGAGCCATACAATGAAGATTCTGGTCGTCAATGCCGGCAGCAGTTCCCTGAAGTTCCAGTTGTTTCATGCCGAGACCGAGACCGTGCTCCTGAAAGGGGCATACGACGGCATCGGTCTCTCCGGGAAAGACGCCCCGTGTGAAAGAAAACTGACATCCTCCGAAGGCACGGAGCGTTCACACTGCGAGGTGAAGGACCACGAGGGCGCAATTTCGGATATGCTCGGAAGCCTGATGCGAGAGGGCGTTATAACCGACCGCTCGGAGATAAGCGCCGTCGCCCATCGAGTCGTGCACGGGGCGGAACGTTACAGCGCCACCACGCTGATCGACGGCACCGTGCTTTCAGAACTCGGCAGGCTCGCCTTCCTGGCTCCACTGCACAATCCGGTCGGTATCGCATGCATCGAAATCCTCATCCACGACCTCCCGGGCACACGCCAGTATGCCGTTTTCGACACGGCTTTTCATCAGACCATGCCCGAAGAGGCTTTTCTCTACGGGCTTCCTTATGCCCTCTACGAGAAGTTCGGCATCAGGAAATACGGCTTTCATGGCACGAGCCATAAGTACGTCTCGCTCAAAGCGGCGGAAATTCTCGGCAGGGATATCAATGAACTCAAGATCATCACCTGCCATCTGGGAAACGGTCAGAGCATATGCGCCGTTAACAACGGCCAAAGCGTCGACACCACCATGGGCTTCACTCCTCTCGAAGGGCTCCCCATGGGAACGAGGAGCGGATCATTCGACCCGGAGATCGTCTTCTTTCTCCTGGGGCACGGGTATACTCCCGCCCGGATAAAAACCCTCATCAACAAGGAATCGGGCCTTCTGGGGCTGAGCGGGATCTCGAGCGATCACCGCGCGATCGTCGAGGCCATTCGCGCGGGCGATATAAACGCCATCCGCGCGGAGAAGGTGCTGGTCAACCGTATCATCTGTACGATAGGCGCGTATGCCGCGGAAATGAATGGACTCGATGTCATAGTATTCACCGGTGGGATAGGCGAGAATTCCCCGACCCTGCGCAGGGACGTTCTCTCCCGGCTCACATTTCTCGGGATAGATTTCGATGACCCGGCAAACCTCGAAGGTCGGACAAACATCACGCATCCGGCAAGCCGGATCTCCGCGCTGGTCATCCCCACCAACGAAGAGCTCCAGATCATGCGGGAGGCCAGGGCGGCCCTCGGAGCCTGAGAACGGTTTATTTCGCGGCCGTATTTTCCACCCCGAGGGTCTTCAACCACTCCATGGTTCGGGAAAATCCCTCGCGGAAGGGTACCTTCGGCTTCCATCCGAGCTCCCGCTCCGCCTTATCAATCGAAAACCTGAAACGCGACCCCAGGTTCTTCACCACATACGTGGTAAGGAGCGGCCGTTCCGTTTTACCCAGGGTCTTCCAGATCATCTCCATCGCGAAGGACGCCGCGTAGGCGGCGAAATAGGGAATGTGCAGCGTCGCGGGCGGAGCGTCCAGCGCTTCGGCAATGCCTTTGCAGAAATTCTGCAGCGTCACGTATTCTCCGTCATGAACTAGGTAGCCGTTGCCGACGGCCCTTTCGTCCGTCGAAATGAGCATGAGGAGATCCACCAGATTATCTATATACGCCGGCCAGACGATAACGTCCTTCCTCCAGAACAACAGCTCCTTCTTCACGATGGCTTCCGCCAGCGGGTAGACGAACGTCATATCTCCGGGACCGAACACCCAGCAGGGATATACCATCGTAACCGGCAGGCCGTGCTCGCGATGAAAACGCCAGGTTATCCTCTCGGCCTCGATCTTGGAATCCGGATAGGGCTCGCCCCATTTTCTCAAAGGGAATGTCTCGTTCATCACATTCTTCTCGTCGATACCGAAAACGTCGTTCGTGCTCATGTCTACAAAACGGCTCACTTGCGCCGCCAGCGCGGCCCGACACATGTTCTCGGTCCCCGTACCG
>JAGODA010000391.1 GCA_017998475.1 Spirochaetota bacterium
CGGGGGTCGCCCATGCGGTAGTGAATGCTCCCGGTCTGGAAAATGACCTCGGTATCGTCGGGATCGAGCGCGTGCGCCTTTTCGAGCGAAACGAGCGCCTCGCGGTAGTTCTCCTCGCCGATGTTTATGGCCGAGAGCATGAGAAGCGCCTCGCGCGACGCCGGATTGAGCCTGAGCGCGGCGGTGAGATACTCCCTTGCCTTTTCGAAGTTACGGCTGTTGTACTGCGCCGTGGCGCTCTTGATGTAGACGAGATAGCGGGAGTTTTTGTCGAGAAAACTGGTCTCCATGGCGCGCTCGAAATGGAAGGCGGCGTCGCGGTAGGCCTCGCGCTGGAAATAAATGTCGCCCATGAGCAGGTGCACCTCGCCGTAAAAGGGGATACGGTCGGCCACCTGGCCGAAGTAGCGCAGGGCCTCGCCGCCGCGGCCGCGCCTGAGTTCCGAAAGTCCCAGCTCGAAGCGCGGCGCGAGAAAGGACGAGTCGCGCGATATGGCCTCCCTGAAGGCGGAATCGGCCTCGTCGTAGTTTTCGGTCTTCTTGAGCTCTATGCCGCGGTTGTACGACTGCTTGGCGTCCTCGTTGTCGGTCCACAGGAACTTGTTTATGACCGACTCGACTTTTGATTTGGCCCCCTGGTCCCCCGTCCGCTCGTAGAGCTCGCGGCAGAATTTCACCATGCCGGTGTAATTGCCCGTCTGCTCGGTGAGCACGATGACGTTCCAGTAGGCGAGCTTGTAGTATTTTTTGTTGATGCGCCCCTTGACGGCGAGCTGGTAGTATTCGACCGCCTTGTCGAAGTTCTTTTCGTTCTTTTCGATCTCGCCGAGGAAATAGTACGCGTTTCCGTCGTTGCTGATCTCGACGGCCTTAAGGAACATCTCGCGCGCCTTGGCGTAATTGCGGTACACGTAATAACGGCTTCCCTGCTCGTAGTAGCCGGCGTGCGCGTCCGCGGCGACGAGGAGGAGAGTCAGGGGGAGAATGATGGATAGAAGGAGTTTTTTCATCTCACTGTGCCGGATTATCAAGTATACCATGATATGCAGGGCGCGCTCGACCTTTTGTCAAGAGAATTCTCCCGCCCCCGCGGCGTCAGTAATGGCGCCTGATAAAGCGATAGTTCCATTCCGACCGGTGAAATAAGGCCGGGCGGCAATCATGTCGTCGCCTGGCCCGGGTCTGAGACAATTATCGTTTGACTTAATTCGGCGGCCCCTCCATACAGTCGCCATTATGGCCGCGCAATCAATGATCCGATCGGCGGGGATCGTAATGCTCTCCACTCTCACCAGCCGGGTGATGGGCTTCGTGCGCGACATGATCGTCGCGGCCTTTTTCGGCGCCTCCGCCTCTCTCGACGGCTTCTTTGTCGCTTTCCGCATACCGAATCTGCTCCGTCGCCTGGTGGCCGAGGGCGCGCTTACAATATCGTTCATCCCGGTGTATACCGAATACCTTGTGCGGCGGGGCGACGGCGAGGCGCTCGAGCTGGCGCAGAAGACCCTCTCGATTCTGCTGGTGGTGCTCTCCTCGCTCTGCGCGCTGGGCGTCGTCTTCTCGCCGGAGATCGTCCGCCTGTTCGCCTACGGGTTTACCGACAGCGCGGTGCTTTCGCTCACGATCGAACTCAACCGCGTCATGTTTCCCTATCTCTTCTTTGTGGGAATCGTCGCCTTCGCGATGGGCGTGCTGAATTCGCACGGCTATTTTTTCGCGCCGGCGTTCTCGCCGGTACTGTTGAATGTCGGCTTTATAGTCGGCGCGCTCTTTTTCAGGAAGCTCTTCGACGAGCCGCTCCACGGCCTGGCCTGGGGGGTCATTCTGGGCGGCGTGCTCCAGCTCCTCCTGCAGGTGCCGTATATGGTGAAATCCGGGTTCCGTATGCGTTTCTCGATCGATTTCGGGCATCCAGGCATACGGTCCATTTTCAGGCTTATCGCGCCCGCGGTGTTCGGCATCGCCGTCTACCAGATCAATATATTCATGAGCACGGTGCTGGCGTCCATGCTCGCGCCGGGGAGCATCTCGTACCTCTACTATTCGGACAGGCTGACCGAGATGGTGCTCGGTATTTTCATCATCTCCATCGGGAACGTCATTCTTCCCGAGATGTCGCGCGTCTCGGCGCGGGACGACATGGAGGCGCTGAAGGGCATCTACGTGCGATCGCTGCGCGCGGCGCTTTTCCTGGCGGTGCCGGCGTCCGCGGCTCTTATGTCCGCGGGGGTGCCGATAGTTTCGGTGCTTTTTATGCGCGGGGCGTTCACCGCCTTTCACGCCGAGATGACGGCGCGGGCCCTGTTCTACGCGAGCATGGGGATTGCCTCGGTTGCGGTGCTTCGCATAACGACGCCGACGTTCTTCTCCCTTAAGGACACCCGCAGTCCCGTAATCGCCTCGACCGTCTCGTTCGTGCTTAACATCAGCCTTGGCTACGCGCTGATGCGCACGCCGCTCGCGCACGCCGGGCTTTCGCTCGCCAATTCCGTTTCGGGCACGGTGCAGGTGGGCCTGCTTCTGTGGTGGCTGTTCCGCAATATCGGCGCCGTGGCCGCGCGGCCGCTCGTGGTGCCGCTGGTCAAATACTGCCTGGCGAGCGGGGCGATGGTGGCGGTGGTCCTTCTGGTTGCCGGCGCGGTGGACTGGACTGGCGATCCCTTCGCCCGCCGGGCGCTCGCGCTGGCTCTGCTGGTCGCCTCCGGCGGGGCCGTGTACCTGGCCGCGTGCGCGGCCCTGGGTGTGGAGGAGATGCGCTATGTCGTGGATCGGCTCCGGCGGTTCAGGCGGAAGGGATGATGATGGCCTTTTCGTTTACGGCGCGCGCTCCACGGTGAGGTCCTTTATGGCGGCGACCGCCCTGAGGTAGGAGAGGGGGGTCGCCGTTTTAAGATGATGATAGGCGAAGGCCACGTAGCGGTTGGCTCCGTTCTCCCCCGGGCGCGTTGCGTCGACCAGCACCCAGCGCCCCCCGCTGTAGGCCTCGGCCCACATGTGAAACACGAACACGTTGCGCGCGCCCTCGAAGCTCTCGCTGTATATCATGCCCACCAC
>JAGODA010000392.1 GCA_017998475.1 Spirochaetota bacterium
GCCGGAGAGCGTCTCGGGCGGGGCGGTCGCCGCGCCGGTGTTCGCCCGCATCGCCGAACGTGTCCTCCCCTACAGGGGGGGAGCGGATCACCGTGTGGCCGCGCGCACCCCGCTTAAAGGTTCGCCTCGAACGGTTTCCGCGCGGCGCGGACTGATGCCGGACTTTCGCGGTCTGCGACTCGGAGAGGCCGCGCGTGTCCTCGCCTCGCTCCAGAAGGAGAGTATGATCGAATACTCGCTGGTCGGCCGGGGGGTTGTCCGCCGCCAGTCGCCCGAGCCGGGGAGCCCGCTGGGGCATCGGCTCAAAATCATACTGTATTTTGAAGAATGATGACGGAACAGTTCACAACGAACATGGAGACCCTTGCGCGGCGTCACGGTCGGGTGCATGCCGCGGTGCTTGAAGCAGGGGACGACCCGTGCATCCGCGTGACCGGCGCGCGCTCCGGAGGCCCGGTGCCCGAGGTCGTGCTGGAGGGCGGCGCCGTTTCCGTACACAGTAAATATGATCCGGTCAGGGAGGCCGCGCGATTCATCGACGGCGTCGATCCGGCCGCCTTCAATTTATTCATAGTTTTCGGCTTCGGTTTCGGCTATCACATCAGCGAGCTCCTCGCGCGCGTAGCGCGCGACGCCGTTGTGCTTGTGCTCGAGCGCAGCGCCGCGATGGTCCGCTCCGCGCTTATCCACATGGATCTTGCGGAGGCGCTCGGGGACGAACGCTTGCACATACTCGTCGACCCCTCGGAGGATGGCCTTGCCGACATTCTGCGCGGGAAATCGACCTACAGGGTTTCCTTCCTTACCCACCGGGGTTCTTTCCAGATATCGCCCGTGTACTATTCGAACCTTCACAGAATCGCAAAATCCTATCTTTCGGCGAAAGAGGTGAACATCGCCACGCTGGCCAAGTTCGAGCGGACCTGGGGGGCCAATATCGCGCGCAACGCAGGCGTGTTCGTCGACAGCCCGGGTGCGGGGGCCTTTTACGGCAGGTTCGAAGGCGTTCCGGCAATCGTCGCCGCGGCGGGTCCGTCGCTTTCGGAAAGCATCGAATTTATCCGGAAGCACGCGGAGTGCGCCGTGATCGTGGCGGTCGACACATCGTACCGTATACTCAGACGGCATGGGATCGAGCCGCACTTCTGCGTGTCGGTCGATCCCCAGCTTGTCAACGCGCGCTATTTCGAAGGCGACAGTGGCGGAAGGACCGTGCTGATCGCCGACCCGACTGTGCACCCGTCGGTATTCCGGCTGTTCCGCGGGCGGCGCGCTCTGGCGGGCATGGCCTTCCCCATGCTCAAATGGATCGAGGAGGCGGCCGGGGCGAAGGGTGAGCTTGCGTACGGCGGATCGGTTTCCACCAACGCCTACGATTTCGCAAGGCGCCTCGGCGCCTCGCCCGTCGTGCTTGTGGGTCAGGACCTGGCCTTTACGGGCGGACTCGCCCACGCGCGCGGCTCGTACCTGGACGAGCAGGTCTTCCTGCGGACGCGGCGCTTTTATACGCCGCTCATGTTCAACCGTTTCCAGCTTTCGGCGCTGCCGGCCATCCGGGTCCGGGGGATACGGTCGGCGGCCGTGCACACAAACCAGAAGATGATGATATTTCTCTCGTGGTTCGAGAAGCGCAACGATCCCGATCTCATCAACGCCACCTTCGACGGCGCCTTCATCAAGGGGGTCCGGCACTCCCCGGCGGACGAACTGTCCTTTGCCGGGGGGAAGCTCGATATTTTCGGAAAGATCGACGAGGCGCTCGCACTGGCCGCGGGCGCGCTTGCGGACCCGGTGGAGGTTCGCCGCGCGATCAGGCGGCGCTGTGAGGCCATGATCGGGGAGCTCGACACGCTCGTACCTCTCCTGGAGCGGGCCGTTCGTAATTCCGAGGAGCTGCGCTCGGTGGTATCGGCCGAAAAGCGCGACCGCTCCAAGATGGAATATCTGCTGAAAAAGCTGGCGGAGGCCGACAGGACCATCGAGTCGCTTGACGCGCTGAAGGACATGATAAGCTTCACGGCCCAGCGCGTCATACACACCATCACCGAGGGCTATGAGATCGGCGATGGCGAGGACGCGGCCGCGGACGACGAGCGCGTGGCGATGCGCTCGCGTTTCCTCTACATGGGATTTCTGGAGGGAAGCGCATTTATACGCAAGGTTATCGAGAAGATGTCGACGGCCCTCGCCGGTTAGAGCGGCCTCAGGCCGCCGCCGCGCGCCTTCCGCTGTAGTACCAGCCCGCTATCCCCGCGATAATGAACGCGATTCCTATGAACTGCGCCTGGGAAAGTCCCAGGACCCCCCTCGGATTGAGCCTGATAAATTCCACGAGGAAGCGGGGGAGTCCGTTCAGGATGAGATACAGGAAGAAAAGCTTTCCGTCCGCCAGCCCGTTTTTCCTCAGGCGCATGAGAAGAGCGAGCACGATGAAAGAGAAGAAGACCTCGAAGAGCGGAGTGGGATAGACCGCGGCCGTTGTAGGCACGATGCCGTTGGGGTAGGCGGTTCCCCAGATCGAGGAGGTTTCAATGCCGTAGCAGCCGTCGCCGGCGACGTGGCATCCGAAGCGTCCGAAGCAGTAGCCCAGTGCCATGGAAGGCGATGCCGCGTCGGCAACCTTGAAAAAGGGCTCGCCGCTGCGTTTGATAATCCACCATGCAAGAAGGAACGAGAGGATAAACCCGCCATACGCGGAGAGTCCCGCCCCGGAGAAAATCATTCCCGCCGGGTCCGCGGCGAACTCGTCCATGTGCTCGAGGATGTGAAAAAGCTTGGAACCTACGATCCCGCCGGGGATCGCCGCGAGCAGGATGCGATACGCGAGCTCCGGGTCCATGTCCCTGAGTTTAAGTTCGCGCTCGAAGAGAAGAAACGCCAGATAGAAACCGATGCCCAGCATGACGCCGTAGCCGCCGATCGAGATGAACTTGTACTGGAAGAGTATCGGATACATGGATGCCTCGTGCCTGTCAGGAAGTTTTAAACCCGCGTGTTCACGCGCCGTCACAACTATCGGTGCGCTCGCCGTGCGCATTGTTACAGTTTTACCG
>JAGODA010000393.1 GCA_017998475.1 Spirochaetota bacterium
GTTTATGGCCGATCCGCACCTGCTGACGGACATAGTGCACCCCGACGACAGGGCCGCACTGATCGCGCACATGGAACAGACATCGCATGGGGTGTACCCGGGAGACGACATGCGCATCGATTTCCGCATCGTTCACAAAAGCGGACGCGTAGTATGGATAGCCCACCGCTGTTCCCCGGTAAACGGTTCCGACGGCGAATGGCTCGGCGTGCGCATAAGCAACCGCGATATCACCTCGCGGAAAAACGCCGAGGCGGCCCTCAGGGAAAGCGAGGAGAATACGCGGGCCATGCTCAACGCCACGAGCGAACTGGCGTTTCTCATGGATACCGACGGCGGGCTCCTCGCGCACAACTCGATCCTGTCGGAACGCCTGGGATTACCGGGGATGGATCTCCTCGGGCGCAATGTCTACGGCCTGCTTCCGGAAGAAAGCGCCTCCATCAGGAGGGCGAAGTCCGCGGAAGCCATAGCCTCCGGACGTCCCGTCTACTTCGAGGACCAGAGGAACGGCATGATCTTCGAAAATACCATATATCCCATTCTCGACGGCGGGGGCCAGGTGACAAGACTTGCCGTTTTCGCCGCGGACATCACCGAACGCAAGCGCGCCGAGGAGTTGTTGCGGAAAGGGGCCGAGGAAAAAGAGGCTTTGCTGCGCGAGCTCCAGCACCGCATCAAAAACACGCTTGCAATGATCACCTCGCTGGTCCACATCGAGATACAGGACTCGCACGATTCATGCGCGCGCGATGTTCTCGAGAACATACGCTCCCGCATAGGCACCCTGTCCAGCCTGTACTCGATGCTGTACACCGCCGGCGCGGTGCGCAGGGTGCGGCTGGACGGCTACCTGCGCATGATCGCCGATTCGGTGGTCGCGGCCTATTCGGAGCACGGGGCCGATATACGTCTCCGAATGACCGCCGACGAAATACTCATCGATACAAAGCGGGCGTCATCCATCGGCCTCATCGTGAACGAGCTCCTTATGAACTCCTTCAAATACGCGTTCGCCGGGCGCCGTAAAGGCGGTGTGGACGTACGCCTTGCCCGAACGGAAGAGGGTATGGAACTCGTCGTTTCCGACGACGGTATCGGACTGCCTGCCGGATTCGACCCCGCCCGGTCCGAGGGATTCGGACTCAGGCTTGTGGGCATGCTCCTGGAACAGCTCGGGGGCGCGTTTTCACACCGGGCCGTTTCCGGCACAACTTTCACGATGGAGATTCCGCTGCAAGAGTGATATACTGCATGAAAGTCGGCAGGCCCGCGCCCCGGCAAGCAGCAACCGATCGATGTCTGATGTCAGATGTGTACCAATGAACGATACCACGAAACGAATACTGCTGGTTGAGGACGAGGCGCTCATAGCGCTCGACGAGGAGAGCGTCCTTTCCAGACACGGGTACACCGTTGTGACGGAACTGACGGGCGAGGACGCGGTCGCGCGGGCCCTCGGCGATCCAGGAATCGACCTGGTGCTCATGGACATCGACCTGGGACGGGGAATGGACGGCACGGAGGCGGCGCGGCTTATCCTCCGGGAGCGCGACGTGCCGGTGGTGTTCCTTTCCAGCCACACCGAGCCGCACGTCGTGGAGCGTACCGAGGGAATCACCTCCTACGGGTATGTGGTAAAGCATTCCGGCGAGACGGTGCTCATCGCGTCGATAAAAATGGCCTTCAAGCTCTTCGACGCGCGGCGCAGGGAGAAGGAGAAGGAGCGGGACCTGCGCAAGATGATGGAGTACAACGAGACCCTCGTAGAGGCCTCTCCCACGTTCATCGTGACCATAAGCCCCGAGGGTAAAACAATAATGATGAACGAATCCATGCTGAGGGCCCTCGGATATGAAAGGGAAGAGGTCGTCGGCGCCGATTATCTCGAAACCTTCGTGCCCCCGGAGGACAGGGCGGATGTCGCGGGGGTGTTCAGAACGCTCGCCGGGGCCGAGGCTCCCACCACCAATGAAAACCGCGTTCTGTCAAAAGACGGCGGCATGTTGCTCGTCGAATGGCACGGCAGGTATATACACGGCCGCGACGGAAAGGCCGATTTTTTCTTCGGTATCGGCATAGAGATAACCGGTCGCAAGGCGATTGAGAACGCGCTCAGGCAGAGCGAAGAGCGATATCGCATGCTCGCCGAGAACGCGAACGACGTCATCTATCTGATGAGCCTGCCGGAGGGTGTCTACGAGTACGTAAGTCCTTCAGCGAAGCGGGTTATGGGATATCATCCAGGCTTTTTCTATGACAATCCCGGTTTCATCAGACACATAATCCATCCCGAGTGGATGCCGTATCTCGAGGAGAACTGGAACGCCATTCTCCGCGGCGAGGAGCCGCACTCGTTCGAATACATGATCGTCGACAGGGAGGGGCAAACCCGCTGGCTGTCGCAGACGAATTCGTATATGCGCGCCGCAAACGGTTCGATCGTGCGGATGCAGGGAATCATCCGCGATATCAGCGAGCGGAAGCGCATGGAGCAGGAGCTGGAAAAAAGCGAAAAGCTCTTCAGACTGCTCGCGGAAAACTCCACGGACGTCATCTGGATCATGAGCTTCGAAGGCAGGTTTCTCTATGTAAGCCCGTCGGTAACGGCACTCGCCGGCTACACGCCGGAGGAAGTATTGGAAATACCCTTCGATAAATACGTTCTTCCCGAATACGTAGAGCCGGTCATGACCGAGATAGCGCGCGAGCTGTCGCTCTCCCCGGAGAACAGGAAAAAATCGGTCACCATGGAGCTGCGGCAGTACGGAAAGGACGGCCGGATAGTCGACATCGAGGTTACCACCTCATATCTTTACAATGAAAACGGCGAGGCGGTCGGCATACAGGGGAGCACCCGCGATATAACGGCAAGGAAGGAGGTGGAGCGCACGCTCCTCGAGCGAACGGCCTTTCTGCAGGAGCTCATCGACGCCATGCCGCATCCGGTCTTTTACAAGGACACCGAAGGACGCTACCTCGGATGCAACAAGGCGTTCGAGGAGTTTGTGGGCAGAAAACAGGAGAGCATTATAGGGGTGACATCAAGGG
>JAGODA010000044.1 GCA_017998475.1 Spirochaetota bacterium
CGGCATACGAATTGCATAGGAGTCTCGTGGGATCGGAGATGTATATAAGAGGCAGGTATATCAGTATCTTTCGACTGCATTTTGGCAGCGCACCTCGTCGCAATTGATCCTGTTATCGCGCAATCTCGTCGCTATCATTCCGGCGACGTTGTCCGCGCAGACGCGGTAATGGCAGAAGTGCGCATGGAGGCACTTGAGCGAGCTTGTGTCACGCGCACCGCCCACGCCGGCATCCATCACCCTCCTGATTTCAGCGGGAACCGTCGCCCCGGCCGCCGCGTTGCAGACACGTTTCCGGAAAAAATACATGTGAGCCTGGGCGCTCTCCATCTTCATCGCGACGGAGATATCCTTCAGGATAAAGTCCCCGATTCTCTCGATATATCCGGCCTGTTCGAGTCCGTGTATCCGCTCGTTGAGATACGGGCAGGTCAGCCAGAAAACGTTCGATACGGCCTCGTAGTTCCACTCCCCTCCACCCGCGTCCGGATCGAGAAGTATTATCCTCGGGTACCCGTATGCGCACCGATCCAGTATTCCGGAGGCGAATATATGTTCGCGGCCGATCTGCCTGCGGATTACGTCTATATCGGCATCACTGAAGGAATGTTCGGCCGCCATCATCCCTCCTCCGCCCTTGTTCTGCGCGCGAAATAGAAAAGAAGCGCGAGCATCGATACCACTATCCACAGGATCCTGAGATGCGACGGCTCGATAAACGAGCCCCCGGAATCATCCGCGTTTTTCCCGTCCGGGACGGCAGCGTCGTCGTTCGATCGGAGGAAAACCATCCTGGCCCCGTTTTCGATATACCCTGCCCGATGCGCTTCCTCGCGTAAAAGCTCCCCGCTTTTATATTTTTCGTATCGCCCGCGCAGGCCGGCGTTCTCCTCCCCGAGAGTCTCGATCCTCTGTCGGAGCTTTTCCTGTTCGCGGACAAGGCGGGACCGCTCCAACAGGCCGCTCTCCCCGAATACGAAGAAGTAAACGGCCCCGAGAAATCCGGCCAGGAGTATAAGACCTATTCGATCACCGTTTCCCAATGCTGTAAAACACCCCCCTTCCGCCGAACGCGGCCGATTCGCCGAGCTCCTCTTCGATCCTGAGAAGCTGGTTGTATTTGGCTATCCTTTCAGAACGCGACGCCGAGCCCGTCTTGATCTGCCCCAGGTTGAGCCCGACGACAAGGTCGGCTATGGTCGTATCCTCGGTTTCGCCCGAACGATGGGAAACCACAGCGGTATAACCGGCGCGCTTCGCCATCTCGACGGCGCGCACGGTCTCTGTGAGCGTCCCGATCTGGTTTAGTTTAATGAGGATGGAGTTGGCTATCCCCTTGTCAATGCCGATCTTGAGCCGCTCGGTATTGGTGACGAACAGGTCGTCCCCGACGATCTGGATTTTTCCGCCCAGCCTTTCGGTCATCAGTTTCCACGCGTCCCAGTCGTCCTGCGCCAGACCGTCCTCTATCGAGATGATGGGATACTTAGCGACGAGCTTCTCGTAAAATTCGACCATCTCCGCGCCGGTTCGTTCGCTCTTGTCGCTTCGCGCGAATACATACTTCTTTTTTGACTCGTCGTAGAACTCGCTCGCAGCGGGATCGAGGGCGATAAAGATATCGCTGCCCGGCTTGTATCCGGCCGCGGCTATGGCCTCCATGATCAGTTCAAGAGGCTCCTCATTCGATTTTAGCGAAGGCGCGAAGCCGCCTTCGTCGCCGACGCCCGTCGAGTACTTTTTCGCCTTCAATACCCTGGCCAGCGCGTGGAAAACCTCCGCACCCATGCGCAGCGCCTCGGCGAAGCATGATGCTCCGGCGGGCATTACCATGAATTCCTGTAAATCCACGTTCGAATCGGCGTGAGAGCCGCCGTTGAGTATGTTCATCATGGGTACCGGTAGCTCGCAGGCGCCGACGCCTCCAAGGTAGCGATAGAGAGGAATGCCGAGCGTCTCTGCGACCGCCCTCGCGCACGCGAGCGAAACCCCCAGCATGGCGTTGGCGCCGAGCTTCGATTTGTTCGCGGTACCGTCCAGCTCGATGAGTGTCTTGTCGATAAGAATCTGGTCCATGGCGTCCATCTCGATAAGCGCGCCCATAATCGTCTCGTTTACGTTTTTTACCGCGTTCAGAACCCCTTTCCCGCCGTAACGCTTTTTGTCTCCGTCGCGGAGCTCAACCGCCTCGTGGTCGCCCGTCGACGCGCCCGATGGAACCGCCGCCCTCCCGAATACGCCGGAAGACAGCTCCACCTCTACCTCGACGGTCGGGTTTCCGCGCGAATCGAGAATTTCACGCGCGTTGATATCGCTTATCAGTGTCATGACCATTCTCCTTATAAAGGCTGTATTTGCCGCGAAGCCGGCGGCACCGACCGTGTGGAAAGCACATTACTCCGACCCTGGTGACGTTGACAGAACCCCGCGGATGCGTACCGGCATGATTATCCGGAGACTGCACCGTCACACAAACTTTTATAATAAGCAAGTAAATTTTAACGGCCTGTTCGCGTAGTTTCTTGACATGCGTCCCTCGTTCGTGCCAAATCTGATCATGGAAAACCGGAGCGACAGAATACGCGAACGCATCGAGCGGTACCGCCAGGGACTCCCATCGGAGGAGACTTCCAAAAAACGCAGATTTTCGCGCACGCTTGTAATAATCAATCTCCTTCTGCTGATCGTGATGATATTCGTGTTCAGGCGTCCCGTCGACCGCGCATACCACACCGCGAGCGTCGAGTTCGACGGAGCGATCTACCGCCTTTCATTGATGCGCGGAGGCGGCTCTGACGGCTACCGGGCATCGCTCAGCATTGAGTCGGGAACCGGCGCGGCGAAAACCATACTCTTTTCCCCTCCCGTGGCGGTGTTATACATTATGTACGATTCCGACGAGATCGATCGGATCGAATTCGGCGAGTCAACATCGCGACTCGCTCTTCATCCCGGCGAAACACGCAACTTCGCGAAACGGATTCCAGCATCCGGCATAGAAAAGTTCGCGAAGGAGCGTCCGGACGCGCTTGTCCCGCCGAGGAGAACCATCTTTTCCAGGGACCAGTTCATCCCTCTCAAGGCCAGGCTTACCATCAATACGGGTGGAAGGATATCCACCACGCTCGATTTCAGATACGAGGTGGACAGGTGACCGACAGACCGTCGTGGGACGAGTATTTCATGAAAATCGCGGATGATGTCGCCACGCGCGCCACCTGCGTACGCCGCCGGGTAGGCGCGCTCATAGTCAAGGACCGCCGGATCCTGACGACCGGTTACAACGGGGTCCCCGCGGGCATCACTCACTGCACGCCCGAAACCTGCCTCCGAACCATCTACAACGTGCCGTCGGGCGAGCGCCACGAGCTGTGCAGGGGGCTTCACGCCGAACAGAACGCCATTATACAGGCCGCGTACCACGGCGTGTCGATCAAGGGGGCCGTGATTTACATCACCAACCAGCCCTGCTCGATCTGCACGAAGATGCTCATAAACAGCGGCATCCGCACTTTCATCTTCCGCGATCCCTACAACGACCCTCTCGCCCAGGAGATGATGCGCGAGGCCGGGGTGGAGCTTATCGTCTATCGCGGATGAGGCAGGCGTATCTTTATCAACTGGGGCTGGTATTCGATGGGATGCATATAGATGGCGTAGAGGTCGCGCCCTTCCGAGAAGATTTCCTTCCCCGAATAGTACCACGCGTGCCGGTCACCGGCGTCTGAGGGCAAAGCGGGGGGAGCGTACACCGTTTGTCCCCGTGCGGTGTGGAGTTCGGCGAAATCTCCGAAAGTCACCATCACGATCTCGCCCGTCCCTATCCGGCAGTATAACAGAATGTATCCTCCGGTGTTCTCATTGTACGAGAGCGAGCATTCGCCCGCCACACCCTCCAGAAAGCCATGCGCTTTCTCCATGATTCCGGTCCAGCTTCCGTCCCCGGCGAGAAACGTATACGCGCGACGGTCCTCGATGCCATCGATCGGGGCCCGTGCGATCTTGACGCGCGATACGCCCGAACCGTCGACGAACTGCCCGACCGTATACACCGTGCCCATGCGTTCGATAACACACGCACCGAACGCCGGCGACGTCCCGGGAAACACATCCGGCAGGCGGATGAATTCCACCGGCTTTCCCGGTGACCATGCGATCGGCACGCTCCATCGCGCGAGCCCCACTCCATCCATTCTGAAACCGAAAGGCTTTCCGGGATCGGTTATCCGTATGCGCAGGTAATAGACGAATACCCGGTCGCCCGTTCTCAGTCCGTCCACCGCCCAGAGGCGGTCCCTCTCGGGACGTTCGCCCGGTTTAAGCTTCAGAAACTGGGCGACACGACCGTTCTCCCGGTGAAAGGTGAAATGAAGCGACCGGATGTTTTCGCCGGTAATCGCCGGAGTAAACGCCAGCGAATTGGAAATCATCGCGTTTGCGTCCGCCCTCTCCGAAAAAGTCGCGGAGGCGGATACCTCGCCTTTCCATTTACCCAGGATGGTATCGCCGAAGGTCCACATGGTCAGTGAATCGTTGAAAGGGATCGGCGATACGCCGTCCTGGCCCAGGACCGATTCCAGCCTGGACTCGCCGAACAGACCCAGGCTCTCCGTACTTCCCGCGCACGAGCAGAGAACGAACAGTAAAATCGCCGCCCATGCGAGGAGCTTCGTTCGATGGACCAGCATCTATCGTTCCTTTTCTCCGCGTACCATGGGGACGAAGCGCACGTACGTGACGGTTCGTCTTGTTATCGATGATCCGCGCTTTTCGACCACCACCAGCTCCTGATTGAATTCCCCCTCGGGAGCGACAAGTACGCCCCCGTCCGCGAGCTGGTCGATGAGCGACTGGGGGATGCGCGGCGGGCTTGCCGTCAGCATTATCGCGTCGAATGGGGCCTTCTCGGGCCAGCCGCGATAACCGTCACCCACGCGGACCGTAACATTCCGGTAGCCAAGGTTTTTCAGCCTCATCGCCGAGGCCTTTCCGAGTGGTTCGACAATTTCGATGGTATAGACTTCCTTTACCAGAAGGGACAGTACCGCCGCCTGATACCCGGAGCCCGTGCCTATTTCGAGCACTTTTTCACCGCCATCAAGCCGCATGAGCTCGCTCATGAGCGCGACGATGTATGGCTGGGAAATGGTCTGGCCGTACCCTATTGGAAGCGGGTGGTCTTCGTAGGCGGCGGTGATGTGCTGGTCCGGAACAAAGCGGTGACGCTCCACCGAACGCATTGCCGCGAGAACGCGACCGTCGCTGACTCCCCGGGCCTCAATCTGTTTCTTGACCATGTTTTCCCTGAGATTCTCCAACGACACCTCCTTCCCGGCGCCGCACACCAGGCACAGGCACGCAATAAGCGATATCAACGGACCGCCACGCCGTCTCCACATTCTCTTGAATTGTCGTACCGTTTCATTCATCGGGACGCCGCCGCACGCGTTGTTTTTCCCGGAACCGCATCCCGTATTCAGCCGAAGGTGCGTAACGGACCGAACCCGGGAATATATCATCAAGTACACCACCCGGCCGATAAACGAACGCTGGCCGTATGTGCCTCCTGTACTATACGAATAAACGCATCCTTCTTCAACTAGAATTTGGCCCGGCTGCGTCCGCACGGTAAGGATTTTGCTCTTGACATTACGCATACTTTGCGGCTAATAGCTGGAAAATGGACTTGGGCGGCGACTCGGTCTGCGATCAGCTTTTCCGTGCGTGCAGAAACCGTCCCGAAACGGTCCGGTTATCGACGTTTTTCTTTCACCGATACCATTCTCACTGAGACAGAGTCGAACAATGCAACAGCTCATCACCGGTATAATCGCATCCCCCGGGATCAAGATCGGCAAAGCCTATGTCTACCACGGGTCCAATCTTATCATACCCAAATACACCGTCGAGCCCGAGAGCGTTGAAGAAGAACTCGGCAGATACAGGCGTACCCTCGAGAGGACGAAGAGCGACATCCAGTCCATCCAGGAACAGATTTCAAAAAGCCTTTCCCGCGACATGGCCGATATATTCTCCAGCCACCTCATGGTGCTCGAAGACCCCATGATCACCGAAAAGGTCGTGCGCACCATCCGCGATGAGCGGCGCAATGTCGAGTGGGTCATAAACGATATCTCGATGGAACTCATACAGAGCCTCTCCTCCATCGAGGACGTCTACCTGAGGGAACGCATCGTCGATATTTCGGACATCCACAAGCGGCTGATCAACAATCTCCAGAAGACCTCCGCTCCGACCCTTCCCAACCTCGACGAGGAGGTCATCCTGTTCGCGGCCGACCTTACCCCCTCCGACACGGCCATGATGAACAGGAAATACGTGCTCGCCTTTGTAACGGACACCGGCGGCCGCACCTCGCATACCGCCATCATGGCGCGGGCCCTGGAAATACCCGCCATCGTCGGCACCATCAACGGCACTTCCATGGTGAAGGACGGGCAGACCGTCATCGTCGACGCGCTGCACGGAAAGGTCATAATCGATCCAACCCCGGAACAGATAGATGAATACACCCGGTACCAGGAGGACCTGGTCCTTCTCGACGCGGAGCTGGCCAAGCTCACACACCTCCCGGCCACGACGCTGGACAACGAGGTGTGCCACATTTACGGCAATATCGAGATACCGGAAGAGATGAAGATGATGAAGGACCACGGAGCCCAGGGTATCGGCCTGTACCGCTCCGAGTTTCTCTTTCTCGACCGCTCACTTCCGGACGAGGAGAAACAGTTTCACGCCTACAGAAAGGTGCTGGAATTTTTCAATCCCATGCCGGTGACCATCCGCACCCTCGACGTCGGCGGCGACAAGATCTACGCCTACAACAAGACGGTAAAGGAGCGCAACCCCTTTCTGGGCTGCCGCGCCATACGCTTCAGCCTCGAGAACGAATCGCTGTTCCGCACCCAGCTTCGCGCCATTCTGCGCGCGAGCGTGTACGGCAACACCAGGCTGATGTTCCCGATGATCTCCACGGTGGAGGAGATCATCAAATCGCGGACCATTCTTTACGAGACCATGGACGATCTTCGCCGCGAGAAAAAGGAATTCGACGCGGAAATTCCCATAGGAATCATGATAGAGGTCCCGTCAGCCGCGATAAACGCGGACCGGCTCGCGGCGCATTCCGATTTCTTCTCGGTGGGGACCAACGACCTGGTTCAATACACCATCGCGGTAGACAGGCTCTCCGAAAAGATCGCGTATCTCTACAATCCGCTCAATCTTTCCGTGCTGCGCCTGCTCAGGCATATAGTGGACGCGTCGAAGAAATACGAGATCCAGCTCTCCATCTGCGGCGAGATGGCGGGCGAGCCGCGCTACACGATTCCGCTCCTCGGACTCGGATTCAGGAATTTCTCCATGGGAACCGCTTTCATGTACCAGATCAAACGGATAATCCGCTCGGTGAAGATAAACGAATGCGAGGAACTGGTTGACGAGATGATGAAGCGCGACGTCACCGAGGAAATAGAAAAAATCCTGCTCGACTACCTGGGCCGGAAATTCCCCACAATGCTTTTCTGAACGATTCCCGATGAAGCTCTACCGACAGCTGGCGGAATATTATTTCGCCATAGAGAGCAACCACCGGGACATCAACGAAGACATCGGGCTCATCCTCTCTGTTCTATCGGGGAGGACCGACCCGACGCTCATAGACCTCGGGTGCGGCACCGGCGAACACCTCGCCCTGCTTTCCCGGCGCGGCGTTCGATGCACGGGGATCGATTCCAGCGCTGACATGCTGCGTATCGCGCGCCTGCGTTTCCCGTCAGGCATCGAGTTTGCCGAAAAGAACATGCTTACGTTCGATTATTTCGAGTCATTCGATATCGCCGTTTCGCTGTTCGGCTCTTTCAATTATATGATCGAGGACGGGGACGTCGACCGGGTTTTCTGGAACACATGGAGGTCGCTCGTCCCGGGAGGGTCGGGCCTGTTCGAAATATGGAATGCGGTGCCGGTGCGCCGGATCGAGAAAAAGGACATGGACCTGGTGTCGCGCACTTCATACGGGGAGGCCACAATAGAGCGCCATCGCGGCTTCGCCATTCACAGCACCCGGGGCAGGACGGTTGTGGACGTCAACTACAGCTACACGATCTCCCGTGGTGGGGCCGTCGAAACGCTGAGGGACAGGCACGTGATGCGCGCCTTTACCATCGACGAAATTTCGGCATTCATCACCGGCAACGGTTTCGAGATAAAGAACCTTTATTCCAGTTCCCGCGGAGAGCCCTACAGGGAGACATCGAATAAAATACTCATCCACTTCGCCAAACCCTGAACGCGCGAAGGGCGCCCGCTCGACAGGCGCCCTCCATTAAAGCATCAAGTCTCGCCGCGCGTTTCAGGCCTGCACGGTGCCCTCCTGTTTCCAGTCACCGTTTTCGGTTGATTCGCCCTTTTCCGCGTCCATGGTCTCCTTCCATTTGTCGTAGAGCATCTTTGTCGTTTCCGGGTCCTTGAAGAAAGCCTCGGGGCTTTCAAGCGCCAGAAAGAGCACTTCTTCCATACTGCTGACCGGGTGGAAAACCATGAGTTTACGCACGTATTCCGGAATCTTCTCCAGGTCTTTTTCGTTCTCCTTGGGGATGACCACGTGCTTGATATCGGCCCTGTGGGCCGCCAGCACCTTCTCCTTGAGTCCGCCGATCTGAAGCACTTTGCCGCGCAGGGTAATCTCCCCCGTCATCGCCACGTCGCAGCGCACCGGAATGTTGGAAAGGAGCGAGGCCATCACCACCGCCATCGTAATACCCGCCGACGGACCGTCCTTCGGAATCGCGCCCTCCGGCACGTGCAGGTGAATGTCGTTACGCTTGATGGTGTCTTCCTTGATAGCGAAAAACTGCTGGTTAGCCTTCACGTATGTAAAGGCCGCGCGGGCCGACTCCTGCATGACGTCGCCGAGCTGCCCGGTAAGCATGAGGGTGCCCTTGCCCTTGATGAGAGAGGCCTCCACCTGGAGGATGTCTCCTCCAACCTCGGTCCACGCCAGACCGTTCGCCAGGCCCACCTCGTTCTTCAGCTCCTTCTTGCCGTACTTGAACTTCTTGGCGCCGAGATATTCAACTATTGCGGCCTCGTCGAGCACCTTGCGGTATTCCTTGCCGTAGCGCACGACATCGCGCGCGACCTTTCTGCACACCTTGGCCAGCACGCGCTCCAGGCTGCGGACCCCGGACTCGCGCGTGTAATGCCTGATGGTAAAGAGCATTACGTCTTCGGAATACTCTATGTTTTCCGGCTTCAGGCCGTTTTCGATAATCTGCTTGGGAAGCAGGAATTTGAGGGCAATGTTGAGCTTCTCCGGCTCGGTATAGCTCGTTATCTCGATGATCTCCATGCGGTCCAAAAGAGGCAGGGGGATCCGGTGCTGCACGTTGGCCGTGGTGATAAAGAGCACGTCCGAAAGGTCGTAGGAGACCTCCATGTAATGGTCGACGAACGAATTGTTCTGCTCGGGATCCAGCACCTCGAGCAGGGCGGACGACGGATCTCCCCGAAAGTCCATTGACATCTTGTCGATTTCGTCGAGCAGGAATACGGGATTTATGGTGCCCGCCTTTTTCATCATCTGAATGATGCGTCCGGGAAGCGCCCCCACGTAGGTGCGCCGGTGTCCCCGGATCTCGGCCTCGTCGCGCACACCGCCCAGCGACATGCGAACGAACTTGCGGCCCAGCGCCCGCGCTACCGAGCGACCCAGCGAGGTCTTGCCGACCCCCGGAGGTCCCACGAAGCAGAGTATCGGACCTTTCAGCTTCCGCGAAAGATGACGTACCGCGATGAATTCTATGATGCGCTCCTTCACTTCGTCCAGACCGTAGTGGTCCTCGTTGAGGACGTCCATCGCGTGGTCGATGTCGCGGTTGTCCACGGTCTTCTTGTGCCAGGGCACGTCGCGCAGCCACTCGATATAGGTCCGCACGACGGCCGATTCGGCCGAAAGCGGCGGCATCTTCTCAAGCCGTTTGACTTCCTTGAGTGCCTTGGCCTTGGCCTCCTTGCTCATCTTAGCCTCTTCGATCGAGCGCGTGAACTCCTCGATCTCGTCGGCGGTTTCGTCGTTCTGACCCAGCTCCTTCTTTATCACCTTCATCTGTTCGTTCAGGTAATATTCCTTCTGGGTCTTCTCCATCTGCTTGCGGACTTTGCCCTGGATCTTCTTTTCGATATACATGATATCGATCTCACCGTTGATGAGCTCGATCAGCTTCTCGATCCGCTCCTCGGGCTTGCCGATCTCAAGAAGCGACTGCTTGAGGTCGAGCCTCATGTTGACGTACGAGGCCACCACGTCCGCCAGGTGGGAGAGGTCCTCGATGCCATTGACGGTGGTGAGGGCCTCCTGGGGCACCTTTTTATTCAGCTTGATGTATTTCTCGAAAGTCTCAAGAAGAGCCCTTTTAAGGGCCCCGGTCTCCTTCTCCGAATCGACCGGGCGCTCCATGTCCTTTACGCCCACCTCGTAGTAGTCCCCCTTGTCCTCGAAATCGGCGAGGTAGCCGCGGGAGAGCCCCTCCACCAGGACCTTGATGGTGCCGTCGGGGAGCTTGAGGAGCTGCAGGATCTCCGAGATCGTTCCGACCTCGTACAGGTCGTCCTTGCCGGGAACCGTCACCTGTGCGTCGGTCTGTGTAACGAGCACTATAAGCCGGTCCCCCTTCATCGCGGCGTCGAGCGCGCTTATTGATTTCTCGCGTCCGACGAACAGCGGAATTACCATATGGGGATACACCACCACATCCCTGAGCGGAAGCAGCGGGTACTTTTTATTATAATCGATGACACGCTTCATGTGAACCTCGTAGACTGTGTGATGGAGCTCTGAACGATACGACCGGAGGCCCTGTATGCGTCCCGCGGGCCGCCGGTCCGGCCGGATTTACGCCGTTTTCTCCTCCCCTACCTTGTACACGACCTTCGCGTCGGCCGCGCCGCGCACCATATCGTCGGTGATGATGATCTGGGAGATGCCCCCCTTGCTGGGTATCTCGTACATGTGGTTGAGCATGATCTTCTCGAGAACCGCGCGGAGACCCCGGGCGCCGGATTCCTTCTGCATCGCGATATTGGCGATCTCGACTATGGCGGCCTCCGTGAACACCAGCTCGACGTCCTCGAAAGAGAAAATCTTCTTGAACTGCTTGATGAGCGCGTTCTTGGGCTCGGTGAGGATGCGCTTGAGCGCCTCGATGTCGAGCTCTTCGAGCACCGCGATGATCGGGATGCGCCCCACGAATTCCGGGATGAGCCCGAATTTAATGAGGTCCTCCGTGTGGAGTTCGGAAAGGATATTGGCTATCTTGATCTCTTTTACGGACTGAATATTGGCCCCGAAGCCCATACTCTTGTTTCCCACGCGGGTCTGAACGAGCTTTTCGAGTCCCACGAACGCGCCCCCGCAGATGAACAGTATGTTCTTGGTGTTTATCGGAATGAATTCCTGGTGCGGGTGTTTTCGGCCACCCTGCGGCGGAACGTTCGCGATAGTGCCTTCTATGATCTTGAGAAGCGCCTGCTGCACGCCCTCACCCGAGACGTCGCGCGTGATGGAGGGGTTTTCGGACTTGCGCGATATCTTGTCGATCTCGTCGAGATAGATGATGCCGATCTCGGCCTTCTTAACGTCGCCGTCGGCGTTCTGTATGAGACGGAGAAGGATGTTCTCCACGTCCTCTCCGACGTAACCCGCCTCGGTGAGCGAGGTGGCGTCCGCTATGGCGAAGGGCACCCTGAGTATACGCGCCAGGGTCTGCGCCAGAAGCGTTTTACCCGAGCCCGTAGGCCCTATGAGGAGGATGTTGCTCTTCTCGAGCTCGACATCGTCCTTCTGCAGCCCGGTGTTGCTCGCTATCCGCTTGTAATGGTTGTACACTGCGACGGCCAGCGTCTTTTTGGCATGCTCCTGGCCTATGACGTACTGGTCGAGGATTTCCTTGATCTGATGGGGCTTGGGAAGATTGCTGAAATTCTTTTCGATGCTGCCGGATTCCCAGTCCTCCGAAACGATCTCGTTGCACAGCTCTATGCATTCGTCGCAGATGTATACGCCGGGTCCGGCGACGAGTTTTTTTACTATCTCCTGGCTTTTGCCGCAGAACGAGCAGCTCAGCTTTTCATTCCCTTCCTTTTTTTTAGTGGCCATTGTTACCTCTCTTTGAATCGGTGCGCAGCCTTCCTCCTGTTCCCTTTACTTGCTCTTTTTCTCGATGATCTTATCTATCAACCCGTACTCGAGCGCTTCCTGTGGAGACATGAAGTTGTCCCTGTCCAGGTCCTTGTCGACCTTGTCCGCCTTCTGACCGGTATGGGAGGCGTAAATCTCATTGAGGCGCTGCTTGGTTTTGAGTATCTCCTTCGCGTGTATCATGATATCGGTCGCCTGACCCTGGAAACCCGCGGACGGCTGGTGGATCATGATCCGCGAATTGGGCAGCGCCGAACGCTTTCCCTTCGCCCCTGCCGCAAGAAGGAGCGACCCCATGGACGCCGCCTGGCCGATGCAGATGGTGGCCACGTCGGGCTTGATGTACTGCATGGTGTCGTAAATGGCGAGCCCCGACGTTACGATGCCGCCCGGCGAGTTGATATAGAGGAATATATCCTTATCGGGGTCTTCGGCCTCCAGGAACAGAAGCTGGGCGATTACGAGGCTCGAAATGTGGTCGTCGATCGCCTCGCCGAGAAAGATGATTCGGTCTTTAAGAAGCCGGGAGTATATGTCATATGACCGTTCTCCCCTGGATGTCTGTTCTACTACTATCGGAACAAGGCTCATGGCGCAGATCTCCTCGATGGCGTGCTGTACGTGACGGTTATACTATTAGTGTCGGCACTCCGCCCCGGGTTACACCAATCCTTTTTGGACCGGCATGGGGTACATATAGCTCATCAGCCGACAAAAATCAAATATTATTCAGCTTTGATGAATTCGTCCAGGGTCTGGGGCTTGGCCCGGTCGATTTTCGCGTTCTCGTAGACGAATTCGAGCGCGCTTTCCATCACCAGATCGGATTCGATGCTCTCCCGGGAGTTGTTGTCGCTTATGATCTTCTCGAGCTCCTCGACGCTGCGATTGTTCCTTTTCGCGATGCTCTCGACCACCTCGCGGTATTTCTCCTCCGGGACCTTGAGCTCTTCCTTCTCGGCGATCCTGGAAAGCACCAGGGTCGACTTGATGTTGGATTCGGCCTCCGAACGGAGCCTGCCGGAGAACTCCTCCACATTGAGCCCGAGCGTCGCGGCGAATTCGTTGATGTCTTCGCTGAAATATCCGGTGCGCTCCTGCACGCGGCGGAAAAGCGCCTCCATCTCCTTTTCGATCATGGACATCGGCAGATCGAAGGTGCTCTTCTCGACCGCCTCTTTCAACAGCCTGCCTTTGGCCTCGGACTTCGCCTTCTCGGTGACGAATTTTTCAAGGTTGGCGCGTATGCCTTTTTTCATCTCCTCGAGCGATGAGTACTCGCCCAGGTCTTTCGCGAAGTCGTCGTCGAGGGCGGGAAGATCCATCCTGTTTATCTCCTCGACCCTGATGATGTAGCGGGCGGTCTGGCCTGCCAGGTCCTTGATCTCGTAATCTTTCGGATACTTGATCTTCGTCTCCTTTTGCTCGCCGGATTTCATGCCGAGCACATCGTCGTCGAAACCGTATTCGGCCCTGCTTTTACCGACGATCATGTTATAATCCCTGAACTCGAGCCCCTCGATTTTGTCCGGCTCGACGTTGTCGATGCGCTTGATCCCAATCTTTACCATATCGCCGTTTTCCACGCGGGCGTCGTCGCCCTCCTTTTTCGAAACGTTGGCATGGCGCTCGCGAAGGGTCTCGATTTCGCGCTTCACGTCGTCGTCGGTGATTTTACACGACCGCTCGGTCGCCTTGAGGCCTTTGTAATCGCCGAGCTCTATTTCGGGCATGGTTTCGAATACCGCGGTGAACGCGAAGCCTTCCCCTCGTTTTATCCTGTCGAAGTTGAATCGGGGAGGCGCTATTGGTCTGTAATTCTTTTCCGTCACCGCGTCCAGATAGACAGATCTAAGGAGGTTTTCGGCCACTTCCTGGTCGGCCATTTCGCTGAACTTGCGTTCGATGAGCTCGAGCGGC
>JAGODA010000394.1 GCA_017998475.1 Spirochaetota bacterium
CCCTCGATGCAATCGAAACCGCCGACGAAGAGCAGATGGCCCGCCTCGCCCTTGTGGGTGTCCGCCCCGCGCCCGGGTGTAAAGCGCGCGGGGACGTATCCGGTATAGACGAGATCGGCGGCCAGTTCGTCGTTTTCCAGAAGCCGGCGCGGAAACCCAATGTCCGCAACGCGGACCTCTCCGGCGTATTCGCGGCCGGGCCAGGTGACCAGGGAGAGTTTCGGCAGGCCTATCGTAACGGTATGCGCGGCGCGGACCGCCGCCCCCTCCGGCCCCTGGCCGTCCGAGGGAAGACCGCTCGGCACGTCCACCGAGACGACCGGTATTCCCGAGGCATTGACCGCCTCGATAATCGCCGCGACGTGAGCCCGAACGGTCCCCTCGAAGCCGGTCCCCAGCAGGGCGTCGATGACAAGCGAGCAGCCCTTCAGGTCGAAGGCGCTCATCGCGTCCGGACCGGTAACGGTTGTTACGATAACGCCGGCGTTCAGGCATGCACCGAGGTACACCTCCGCGACGGGGGATACGCGCGAGGATTCCCCGGCGAGGAATACTCGGACCGGCACGCCGCATTCAGCCAGGCGCGCGGCCGCCACGAAACCGTCTCCTCCGTTGTTGCCCGTACCGCATGCCACCGCCACGGCTCCATCGCCGCGGTACAGGGTAAGCGCAAAATCCGCGACGGCTTTTCCCGCCTCGGCCATGAGCACGCCGGCGGGAATTCCCATCACCTCTATCGTTTCGCGGTCGATGCGCCGCATCTCCTCCGCGGTCACCGCTTTCATTTATTTCCACTCCATGACTTCGACGTCCTTTCTGCTCACGTGCGCCGAATAGAGCTGGCCCGTCTCGTCGGCGAAAATCTCTTCGTAAAACTTGTTGTCCCGCATCTGGACGAGCACGTTATTGATGACGTTGCCGTCGAGGTTCAGAATCGCGAACTTGATCTTGCTCCCCTCGACGTTCCACAGGAGCAGGTGTTTGTCGTCGACCAGGTTGAAAAGCTCGTTCTTGGGGTCCGGTATCGTTATGGTCGTTCGCTCGTCCCTTCCCGCCTTCTCGACCGAATAATCGTAGATCTTCCGGTATTTGAAGCGGGATCCGTGATAATAGGCTACCGAAACCAGGAAATTCTGGCCGCTCGTAAAAGTCCTGATATTTTCGACACGCCCCGTATAGGTCTCGTCTTTTTCCGTCTCCCTGAAATCTGCGGCGCCCAGGGTGATGAAGAAGTCCCTCTTTCGGTTGTCGAAGCGAAACACGCTCCAGGTGTCGAACGAGCGCGATACGACGAACAGCCGGTCGTTTCTGTCGATCTGTATGTCCTCGATGTAATAGAAGGGGATGTCGGGGCTCCCCTTCTGCCCTATCGTATGCATCAGGGCGCCTGATCTGTCGAAGACGAGTATATAGCTCGGCGAGAAATCGATCTCCTCGCCGCGGTCCGAGCGCATCGCGCCGCCGGACGGCATGAGCCGGTTCTGCACGTAGATTGATCCGCGGGAATCGACCGCCATCACCCCTATGACGCTGAAGTTGAAAGTGGACTGTTTTACATCTCCCGCGTCCTCCCGCGACATTCGGGGACCGATAACCAGGAGCGGCTCTCCGCCGCGATCGAGCACCTGGAGGCGCTTGAGCAGGTTGTCAGCCGTATAGATTTTTCCGTCGAACACCCGCACGCTGAAGGACTGGTTGAAAGTGCCGCTTTCGTTGAAGTCCATCATCACACCGCCCGGTGCGCTGGCGTTCGGGATCGAACAGAGTTTTTTCCCTTTGAGGGCGCTCACTTTCCACTGCCCGCATGAAACCATGGCGATCGCGACGCCCAGGGCCATCGCGATGAATAACGCTTTTTTCATACCACCTCGCATAATTCCGGACGGACGTCCTGTTGATACACTGCATAGTAAGGGTCCGGCTATAATTCAAGAGAAAAACACCGCCTGCCCGCGGAAGCCGGGCATTAACGGGAGTGTTCGATATAAAATAACACTTTATTCGTTCTGTGACGGAATTTTGATTGCATTGAAATGCACAAAGCCCATGCTGTGTTCATATACACATCAGGGCCTTTCCGCGGTCCGCGGACCTCGTTCCGGCGACCGCCGCCAGACGGCGCGGCCGGCGCGAAGCCGGCGGATGGCGAAGGCCTATTACCGCATGCGAGGAGAATTGTATGGATTTCATGCTATCAGATGAACAGCAGATGGTGAGGGACATGTGCCGCAAGTTCGCCGACAACGAGCTCGCGCCAAAGGCGGCGGAATACGATCGCACACATGAGTTTCCCTGGGAACCGGTCAAAAAGCTCGGCGAGATGGGAATGCTCGGCGTCGTCTATCCCGAGGAGTACAACGGCGCGGGCATGGATTACGTCTGTTACGCCATCGCGGTCGAGGAGATATCGCGGGGATGCGCCTCGAACGGAGTCATAGTATCGGCGCACAACTCGCTCTGCCTTTCTCCGATATACTATTTCGGAACGGAACAGCAGAAGAAAAAATACCTGTCTAAACTCACCACCGGCGAATGGATCGGCTGTTTCGGCATCACCGAGCCCGGCGCCGGTTCGGACGCGGCCGGCACCAAAACCACCGCCGAGCTTAAAAACGGCAAATGGCTGCTGAACGGCACCAAGAATTTCATCACAAACGGCGGCGTCGCGGACGTGGCGGTCGTAATGGCCGTTACCGAAAAGGGCGTGGGCCACAGGGGCCTTACCATGTTCATCGTCGAGAAGGGCACCCCGGGCTTCTCGGTGGGCAAGGTTGAGGAAAAGCTCGGCATCTGCGCCTCGTCCACGACGGAGCTCGTTTTCGACAATTGCGAGATTCCCGAGGAAAACATCCTCGGGAAGAAGGGCGAGGGATTCGCAATCGCGATGCACACGCTCGACGGCGGCCGCGTCGGCATCGCCGCTCAGGCGGTCGGGATCGCCCAGGCCGCGCTGGACGCCGCGGCGAAATACGCCAAGGAGCGCGTTCAATTCAACCAGCCGATCGCCAAACTCCAGGCGATCCAGTGGATGATCGCCGACATGGCG
>JAGODA010000395.1 GCA_017998475.1 Spirochaetota bacterium
GCGTTCATCATCCTCGCCCTGATAATATGGCTGCAGCGCACCATCTCCGGATACCGCGAGGAGTAGACGACAATGGAACTCGTCAATATAGGAATCCGCGCCATATTCACCGAGAACATTATTCTCGCCTACTTTCTGGGGATGTGCTCCTTCCTGGCCCTTTCGAAAAAAATGTCGACCTCCTTCGGTCTGGGAGTGGCCGTCATTTTCGTGCTGTCCATTACCGCCCCGGTCAACTGGATTCTCCACGAGTATGTGCTCCGCGAGGGGGCGCTCGCATGGCTTGACCCGCGCCTGCGCGAGGTGGATCTCAGCTTCCTTGTGTTCATCTCGTTTATCGCCGTTATCGCCGCGCTCGTTCAGGTGGTGGAGATGGCGATAGAAAAATTCTCGTCGAAGCTCCACAGCGCGCTCGGCATCTACCTGCCGCTCATCACGGTCAACTGCGCGATCCTCGGCGTTTCGCTCTTCATGGTTGAGCGAAGGCTCACGCTCGCCGAGACCGCCGTGTTCGGCGTGAGCTCCGGTATCGGCTGGTTCATGGCGATCGTAAGCATGGCGGCGATACGATGGAAGCTGCGCTATTCGAACATCCCCTCCGCCATGCGCGGACTGGGCATCACCATGCTCGTCACGGGCCTCATGGCCATGGCGTTCATGATTTTCTCCGGAATAAGCCTGGGGCACTGATATGATCGTCATCGCGACTGGAGTGGCGGCGTTTTCCCTCATTATTCTCGCGCTCGGCCTGGTAATCATCGCTGCCGAATCCCGCCTCGCGCCCAAGGGCGCGGCGCGCATCCTTATAAACGAGGACGCGGAAAAGGCCTTCGAGACCCAGCCGGGAAAATCCCTGCTCACCATTCTTTCCCGGCAGGGCATCCTGCTCCCCTCGGCCTGCGGCGGAAAGGGAACCTGCGGCACCTGCAAGTGCCAGGTAATGGAAGGAGGCGGCGACATTCTGCCCACGGAAACGGCGCATATAACGCGCGCCATGGAGAAGCAGCACTGGCGGCTCTCCTGCCAGGTGAAGGTGCGCGGAGACATGGCCGTCCGGGTTCCCGAGGAGATCTTCTCCATTAAAAGATGGGACTGCGAGGTGGTCTCGAACGCGAACGTGGCGACTTTCATCAAGGAATTCGTGGTGCGCCTGCCGGAGGGGGAGACTCTCGACTTCAAGCCCGGCGGCTACATACAGATCGACATCCCTCCGTACGCCATCGCCTTCTCGAAGGATATACAGGTCGAGCCCGAATATATCGCCGACTGGAAACGTCTGGACATTTTCGACTTCACGTCGAAGAACGCATCGACCGACACGCGCGCCTATTCCATGGCGAACCACCCGGCCGAGGGGAACCTCATCAAGCTCAACGTCCGCATCGCCACGCCGCCATGGGACTTCAAACGCCGCCACTTCAGCGACCTCCCCCCGGGCATCGGCTCCTCGTATATCTTCAGCCGCAAGCCTGGCGACCGGGTATCGATTTCGGGCCCGTTCGGCGAGTTCTTCATACAGGAGACGGACCGCGAGATGATGTACATCGGCGGAGGCGCGGGCATGGCGCCGCTGCGCTCGCATATCTTCCACCTGTTCCATACACTGAAGACGAAACGAAAAGTGAATTACTGGTACGGCGCGCGCTCGAAAAGGGAGATCTTCTACGAGGACGAATTCAGGCAGATAGAGAAGAGGCACAAGAACTTCTCGTTCAACATAGCGCTCTCGGAGCCGCTGCCCGAGGACAACTGGAAGGGCAACACCGGATTCATCCATCAAGCGGTATACGAAAATTATTTAAAGAAGCACCCCGCGCCCGAGGAGATCGAATACTATCTCTGCGGCCCGCCGATGATGCTCGACGCCGTACAGAAGATGCTGGACGACCTCGGCGTCGAACCGGAGATGATCCGCTTCGACAAGTTCGGCTGAGGCGGCCGCGCCCTTCGCGTTTCCGTCCCGTACGCTCCCCGCGCGTTATTTTCCCGGCGCACCGCCGAGCCCCTCGAGGAGGGCGCGGTATTTAGCCGCCGATTCCCCGCTCCCGGTTCTCTCGTACGCGTCTGCGATCTCGTCGTACGCATAACGAAGACGGGTCTCCGCGACCTTTTTTATCATTTCCCCTGAGCGAATTCCCCGCTCGAGATCGCGGATCTCGGCGGCATACAGCTCGATGGCCCTCTCCAGCGCGCGCTGTTCCTCGGCACGCCTGGATAGCGAGGCGTAGAAATTGGCCATCCGGTAATAGGCCGTGCCGTTCTCCGTTCCCCCGGCGATCCGCTTCTTTTTCTCCTCGATCGCCATGGATATCAGGGATTGCGCGCGCTCCTCCTCACCCTTTTTCCGAAGAAAGGACGCATAATTGTACAGCGTGTCGGGATTGCGGAGCTGTGGCGTGGCGACCAGGTACTCGAAGACCTTTTGGGCCTGGACGTCGAGCCCGCGCCGCGGGTACTCCTTTACGGCGAAGAGATTCAAGCGCGAGGCCAGCACGTCGGGCCACGGCCAGCGTATTGAGAGGGCAACCGCACTCGCCGCCACGGCGGCGACCATCACCAGGGCCGGCATGAGCTGAGAGCGACCCGGCGAGGATTTCGGACCGGTCGTATAAAGGATGTCCAGCGACACCAGGCCGAATCCGAACGCGAAAAGAAGCTCGTTCAGTTCTTCCGATTTGGGAATGACGCCGAAATACGCGAAAAGGAGCGCCAGGATACAATACGGCGCCGCGTGGGGAGGTATCTTCGGCACCTTGAGCCACCCCAGCAGGCGTCCGAACGCGCCGAGCCTCGACCAGGGTATCCAGGAAAGCAACAGCCATGCGAGCATCCCGTTATGAAAGATCATTTTGGTATACCGCACGAAGCTCAGATTGTGGAGGTTGAACTCGCGCTGATGGTTGTGCTCCATGAAGAAATCCGAGGTCTCGATACCGATGATCCGCTGGCCCCAGCTGATCTCCTCCATGCCGACGAAAAACATAAAAAGCAGAAGGAGGGCACACATCATCGTCCGCGCGTCCCTGTTCCGTATCAT
>JAGODA010000045.1 GCA_017998475.1 Spirochaetota bacterium
GGTGAAGGATTACCGTGGCGACGTCCATATCCTTAAACTGGGATCGCTCAATTTCGTGGGATGGAGGCCGCTCAGGGCGTTTATCCCGGAGAACGTTCCCCAGGAGACCCAGTCGTATCCTCAGACCAGGGTGACCAAGATCGTCCGTTTGGTGATTCGCGCGACTCCGTATGCGGGGACCGAGGACGTTTACATGTTCTTCGATCAGCTCAAGGTCCTCACAGACGTATTCGAGGTAAATTTTGACGGCCAGAACCTCCACAAGGCCTTTCAGGGTGGAACCAAAGGCGGAGCGGATACGACGAAAAAATGACCCTCTGACCGTCCAACGGACGGCCGGAACCCATCGAAGAGGATGCCAACCCTGCGGGGGGCATCCTCTTCGCTCAATAAAGTGCTTGCCAAATCGGCGACCCGGATATATCATGGGTCCAAGGTTTCCGGGTGAGCCGGGCCGTGGCAGTCTCCCTTCCAAACTATACAGGGTAGCCGGAGGGGTTGTCTGCCTGATTCAGACCGATCCCTCCCTATAATTCAGCAGCTCGAAACATGGAATTACCTGGGTTGTCAGAACTAAGTCAGGGGGATGTGCTGTTCGCCGCGGGAGAAAAAGCGCCCCGCCGTTCGAATTGTCGTATAACCGCGAATCGCCGCGGTTTTCACCTTCCCGGGCCGGGCGCGCCGTGCGGTCCCCCCGGGAGAGAAATCGCCACTATATCATGGCAGAGGGTGAGACTATGGAAAAAGAAAAACTTCTTGATAAAGTAAACTCCCTTTTCAAGGAAGAGCTGTGGGGTCGTATCGAGCCCAAGGATATAGGCATATCCAAGTTCAAAATCCTGGACGATCTATTTAACAGCCTGGTGGACGATAATGATTTCCGGGAAATGCTGGAACTCTGCAAAGCCCATCTCGTGGAACATCCAGACTCCATTACCGCCTCCTACATCGTGGGACTGATCGGCTATCATCTGGACCGCATGGAAGACAAATTTCAGCTCCGCAAGCTGATAGATCTTTTCCTCGACCACCACAAATGGGCGGTGGTCGAGCGCATCTCCGAAAAGATTCTGGAGTACGGCGAAAACAGGATCGCGCTGAAGGCGCTCGCGACGGCCCTCGAGCGTCTGGGACGGAATCGCGAGGCGATCCCGGTGTGGGAGAACCTGCTCAAGATCGACCGCTTCGACGCGGACGTGGCGAAGAAACTCGCATTCGCCATAATCGATGACGATGCGGCGAAGAGCATACAGTATATGAAGCTCTCGATAGAAGGATACATTAAAAACGGCGAGCACGATAATATCGTGGATCTCTGGAACAAACTGGTTTCCGTCTCCTGGGAGGACATCCAGTTCTTCGAGCGTATCGAACGGATGCTGGTCGAGGCGAAACAGAGAGAGCTGGCGGCGAGCCTGCTGAAGACCTTGCTGCACAAGTACCGCGACGAGGAGAACCCCGACCAGTCGATCGAAATACTTAAAAAAATTCTGGAATATACACCCGAAGACAACGCGGCGCGCAGGGACATCGTCAAATTTTATGAGAAAAAGTACGGTAACCACTCGCAATACCAGCAGTTCCTGAAGCTGTCCAAGTTCAATAATTTCAAGCATCCCGTGCGGCACGCGATCGAGGATTTTGAGAAGAACATCGTGTTCGACAAGGGCAATTACGCCTACCATCGCTCGTGGGGAGTGGGCAAGATCGTCGATATCAACAGCGAGTATCTGGTCATAGACTTCAAGGGAAAAAACGAGCACCGTATGTCCATTCAGATGGCACTGCAGTCGCTGAGCCCTCTTAAACACGATCACATCTATGTTATGGACTACGAGGACCCTGAGGCGCTCCCCGCCCTGTACAAAGAGGACTTCATACAGTTTTTCGAAGTGCTCATAAAGTCCTATGACGGTGAAATGACGGTGGCCGACATCAAGAAAGAGGTGTGCCCGCGTTTCGTCGATCCCAAAAACTGGTCGAAGTGGTGGAGCCGGACGCGCACGGAAATACGCAAGGACCCGCGATTCGGCGTGTCCGAAAAGAAGAAGGACGTCATATTCATGCGCGACAAGCCGGTGACTTTCGCCGAGGAGCTGCTCGACGCGTTCATCAACGCGCCTTCGTTCAGCGAGAAAATGGATGTCGCCATAGAATTCGTCAATAATGTCGAGGCCGACGAAGGGGCCTCGGTGGCCCAGTTTTTCGTCGATTATTACACGAAGGAGGCCCGGGAGTCGACACCCACCAAGCAGATACTGTCCTACTTCACCCTCCGGGGGCTTACGAAGTTCGTGGACGCGAAGAAGCTCAAACTCGACCCGATCCGGGCCAAGATACTTGACTTCATCAGGCAGAGCGGAGAGCTTCCTTTCCTTTCGATGAAGATCAGTTCCTACGACAACAAAAAGGACCTGGTGAACCTGATCGAGGAGGCCAGGGAAGACTGGCCGGCCGTGGTCGCGGAAATACTGTTCGAGACCCCGGTGCGCATCCATCGTTATATCTTCAACAGCCTGATCCGCGCGCACGCTTATAATACCATCAACTCGTTCATCGACCGGGTGATTACGGGCGCCAAACAGTACCCCGAGATTTTCCTCTGGGTGGCGCGCAATCTCGCCACGCGGGCATGGGATTATGAATGGCTCGATTACTCGCGCGAGGGATTGCTTCTTACGTTCTTTCGACTGATGAACGAGCTCAAGCGTCTGGAGACCAAGGGCAACCGGCTGAAGAACATGGCGCTCGATATCCTGTTCGACAACGAAGGCGCCGTCCTTAAAGACGTGGTCGCTCAGAGCAGGGAGCCGTTTCTGGGAAAAGTCTACGATATGCTGGCCGGGGTGCCATACGTCGAGGATTCGCACAAAAACCGCTTCCTCGCGATAATCAAGGCACGTTATCCGGAGTTCAAGGTGTACGCGGCCTCCCAGCCCGGGGAGACCGCCGACGAATGGGCTCTCGACGTGGAGAAGATATATGTCTCTCCCGAGGGATACCAGAAAATGACCGACGAGCTGAACCGCATGGTAAAAACCGAGATGACGGCGCTCTCGCGCGAGCTCGCGCGCGCGGCGGACGTTTCGGGCGACATCCGTGAGAACGTCGAATACAACGCCCTTATGGAGAAGCAGGCGATTTTGAAAATGGCCATTAACAAGCTCGAGGACGAGATAAAGAAGGCCGAGGTGGTGGATCCGGCCTCAATCACGACCGAGACGGTGAATGTCGGCGCGAACGTCACAGTTGAAAACACGGAGACCGGGGAGCGTAACCTGTACACTCTTCTCGGGCCATGGGACGCGGACTACGAGAAGAAGATACTCTCCTATCGGTCGCCGATCGGGATGGCGCTCCTCGGCAAGAAGGTCGGCGAGGTCATCGACCTGAGGATAGGGGATGAGGCGCGTAAACTTAAAATTCTATCGATTGAGAAATACCGGAAATGAACAGTTACGATGTATATTTCAACTACACCGGCGACGAGTTGACGTGCGAAGGAATCTCCCTGAGGAGTGTGGCCGAACGATTCGGTACGCCGCTGTACGTGTATACCGAGCGGGGGTTCCGCGAGCGCTATCGTGAGATCGACAGGGCGCTCGATGGAGTGCCGCATCTCATCTGCTATTCGATAAAGTCCAATTCCAATGTTAACATTCTCAGGATGATGGCGGACATGGGCTCGGGGATGGACGTGGTGTCCGGCGGCGAGATCCGACGCGCCCGCGCTGCGGGAGTCGATTCCCGAAAGATCGTTTTCGCGGGAGTGGGTAAGACGGACGAAGAGATCTCCGACGCGATCGACGAAAAGATACTTATGTTCAACTGCGAGTCATTCGAGGAGATGGAGAGGATCGACGGAATAGCGCGAGCAAAAAAAACGATCGCCGATATCTCCATACGCGTGAATCCGGACGTAGAGGCGAACACGCACCATTACATAACCACCGGGAAAAAGGAGAACAAGTTCGGCATCGCGATCGATCAGCTCGTCGCGAAGAGAGGTTTTATCCGGGGCCTCGCCGGCGTGCGCCTTATCGGCATACACTGCCATATCGGCTCGCAGATCGTCGATCTGCCCCCGTTCGTCGCCGCCCTGGAGCGGCTGCTTTCACTGATCGGCGACCTTAAAAAGGACGGTTTTTCGGATATCGCCTATATCAACCTGGGCGGCGGCATGGGCATTCGCTACAGGGACGAGGATTTCTTTCCGATCGGGGACTGGGCGCGTCAGGTAAAGTCGCGCGTATCGGAGGCCGGGCTTACTCTTATCATTGAGCCCGGTCGCTACATCAGCGGGAACAACGGAGTGCTTCTCGTCAGGTTGTTGTATAAAAAGGCAAGCGGCGCCAAGGTATTCCTTATAACCGACGGAGGGATGAACGATCTCATTCGGCCTTCGTTGTACTCCGCGTACCAGAACATTCAAAACTGCGCGCGGCGCGACGGCTCCGAGGTGGTGGACGTGGTTGGGCCCATTTGCGAGTCCGGGGATTTTTTCGGCAAAGAGCGCGAGATCACCCGGAGCGAGCAGGGCGATTATCTCGCGGTAATGTCCGCCGGCGCTTATGGAATGTCGATGGCGTCGCGTTACAATACCAGGCGTCTGCCCGCCGAAGTGATGATCGATGAAAACGGCACTCCGCGATTGATCAGAAGGCGGGAAACCTACGACGACATGCTCGTCCACGAACTCACGCTGTAAAATTTATTTGACAAATACCGTATGTAATTTATACGGATACATCCTTGCCGCGATGGCGGAATTGGTAGACGCGCCAGGTTCAGGGTCTGGTGGGCGTACGCCTGTGAGGGTTCAAATCCCTCTCGCGGCAAAGGTTTTCTCTCGCCAGCCGGATGCGTATCCCCCGGCACGGTTTCCGATAGATTCTCGCAATGTTCCAGATACAGGTCGTACAACACGTGGATGACCAGTCCGAATCGGCGGATCCGTTTGCCGTGGTGGACGGGTATGTATCGGCGTATGAAATGAGCGGCGCCGATTTCCTTCACTGCTCCGAAGGGTTTTACGGTCTGGAAAAATTCGGAGAACGACTTCTGGCGGCCGCGGATCCGTTTGCCGGAATCGCTGTGGACCTCTGGCGCTGTCATGCCGGAGACATGGATATAATTGAACTTCAGGGAGGCCTCTACGTCCAGCCCCTGGCCTCGCCTTCCATGGAGCCGCCGCCGGCAACGGCGGTCATCTACATCGACCCGTTCAGCGCATTCGGCGACGGCAGGCACCCGAGTACGGTACTGTGCCTGCGGTTTCTGGCCGAACACATGGGCGCGCTGACGGAAGAAAGCCGGGCCGGAATGTCGGTGCTCGACGCGGGCGCCGGTACCGGGATACTTTCGATCGCCGCCGAAAAGCTGGGTGCGGGTCTGGTTGACGCCGTGGAGCTGAACGCCTCCGCCGTGGAGAACGCGCGCCGCAATACGCGGCTGAACGGCTGCGAGAAGACGGTCGTACGGCAGGGCGATCTGCTGAGTGTCGGGTTTACTCGGACGTACGATATCGTGCTCGCCAATCTCATCTCTGATGTCATCATCTCCTGCCTGGGCGTTCTCGTGCCCCTGGTGCGTACGCGCGGCATAATGATCGCGAGCGGTATCAGCCGTGCGCGCTCAGCCGAGGTCGAGGATCGCTTTTACGGTGCCGGCCTGCGTATCGTTGATTCGGCGTTTCTCGACGGCTGGATGGGATATCTTCTCGAACGCTGACGCGGCCCTCAGGCCTTTGCCGCCTCCTCGATGAGTTTTTCGATGGGCTCCGCCCCAATGATCTCTATCCTTTCATTTATCACGGTTTTGGGTACCGAGCTCACGTTATATTTTACGGCAAGCTGGGGGAAGGTCCCCGCGTCGACCATATCGGCGCGCACTTTCGGGTTCTCGATCGCGATGCGGTGCGCCGCGCTCACCGCGGCGGGGCAATAGGGGCAGGTGAGAGAGATGAACACCTGGATGTGGACGTCCTTGTCAATTTTTTTAAGCGCCTCCGCGGCCTTCGCGGGAAGGGGTTCCCTGAGCCCCGAGACCTCGAAAATGCTCTGGATGAACGAATTGATCTCGTAGCCGCCCGGAAGGCCGAAAAAGCGTATTCCTGTATCGTTATCGTTTTTATCGAGCAGTACGATCGCCGGTATCTTGTCCACCTTGTAATGCGCGGCCCTGTCCCTGTCTTTCACGAAGTCGAACGAGGTCAGGCCGATCTTGTCGCTCAGGGCGGTGAACTCGTTCAGGAACTCGTGCGTGTCCTTGCAGATGCCGCATTCCATTTCCTGAGTGAAGTACAGCAGATTGACCCTTTCCGTGAGCCGGGAAAGAATATCTCCGATCTGCTTGCGGACCTTGTCGTCGAAAAGTGCCATTGCCCAACCTCCCTGTGGTTATGATTCACGCAGTACGTAATCGCAGGCGGACAACGCGGCCTTCGCGCCCTCTCCCGCGGCGATGATGATCTGTTTATAGGGAACCGATGTGACGTCGCCGGCCGCGAATATCCCCGGACGGCTTGTACGGCAGGCGCAATCCACCTCGATCTCACCGTATTCGTTCAGTTGGAGCAGGTCCTTCACCGGTGTGGTGTTCGGGACGAGGCCTATCTCGATAAAAATTCCCTGCGCCTGGAGCGCCGATATCTCGCCGTTCGCGCGGTTGCGTATCCGCACCTTCTCCACCTGCTGTTCGCCAACGATCTCAACGACCTCGTGCTCGTACAACACCGTTGTGTTGGTGAACGCGCTGAAAGCGTCAACCAGTATCTTGTCGGCGGTAAGTTCCGCGAGAAACTGCACCACGGTGACGTGCTCTGCGATTTTCGCCAGGTCGATGGCCGATTCTATCCCCGAGTTGCCGCCCCCCACAACCACGACGCGCTTGCCGGCAAACAGAGGAGCGTCGCATATGGCGCAATAGGCCACACCCCTGCCCGTGAGTTCGGTTTCACCGGGCACGCCGAGTCTTCGCCAGCTCTTGCCGGTCGTGATGATGAGCGAACGGGCCCTGAAGGCGCTTCCGTCCTCCAGCCGCACGATCTTCTCCCTGCCGTCTTCTATGGCGGCCGCCTTTTTCCCATCGATGACGGCGATTTCGAACTGACGCATCTGTTCTTTGAATCTGTTGGCAAGGTCGATACCGCTTATATAGCTGTATCCCATGTAGTTTTCCACGCTCGAGGTGTCGGTAAGCTGTCCGCCGAAATCCATGGTGATTAACCCGGTGGAAACGCCCTTTCGCATGCAGTACACGGCCGCGGTCAGCGCCGCGGGCCCCCCGCCGACTATTATCACGTCGTATAACACGCCGGAGTCCATCGGAACCGCTCTGTTTTCGGTCTCGGGTGTGCCGATGTTGAGCTTGAATTCCATAGTCAGACCGTTCCTCCCGTTTTATGTCGGTGACAGGCGGGAGGCGCTCCCGGAGGTCTCCGCCGCGCGCCACCCGGTAGATATTACACCGGGGCCGGGCTTCTGTCAAGTCCCGAACGAACGATAAGAAGACGGCTTTAGCCGGACTATACACCCTGTAATTGACGGATTAAAATTTACCTATGCGTAACAATTAGCGTCAATTTTGAATTGAACCGCGCGCGGTTGACGATATCTTTACTTTCACTAATATATCGCCGCGATTATTAAGCGCGGCTATACAAGGAGCGCCATATGTGCGGGATAGTGGGGATTATCAACACCGATAGAAGAAAAATCGACGGAAGCCATATCCGCGAGGCGATACGCATTCAGCGGGAACGGGGAAACGGCCTGGGAGGGGGGTTTTCCGCTTACGGGATATACCCGGAGAACCGCGATAAATACGCCTTCCATATAATGTACGAGGGGAACCGGCACAATCCGGTCATAGGGCAGGTTGAAAACTTCCTCGAGAGGAAGACCAGGGTGTATCAGTCGGAAGAGATTCCGGTATATCCGAACGAAAGGATCCCCCGGGGTCCGCATTTCAAACGGTATTTCGTCAAAATCCTCGAGGAACAGATAAACGCCGACCAGACCGAAGAGGACTGCGTTGTCGAAATCGTCATGACCATAAACCGCATGGGCGGCGCCTTCGTCGTTTCGTCCGGAAAAAATATGGGGGTGTTCAAAGGGGTGGGATACCCGGAGGACGTGGCGGATTACTTCCGGATCGAGGATTACGAGGCCTATGTCTGGACCGCGCACAATCGCTTTCCCACGAATACGCCCGGCTGGTGGGGCGGCGCGCATCCCTTCACGATCCTCGACAAGGCGGTGGTGCATAACGGCGAGATTACCAGTTACGGTACCAACGTGCGCTGGCTGGAAATGTACGGTTATTTCTGCCTTCTCCAGACCGATACGGAGGTTATCAGCTATATCTACGACAAGCTGACGCGAAAGGACCGTCTCTCCATACGCGACGCCTGCTATGCGATGGCGCCGTCGCTGTGGGAGGAGATTGAGCGCGAGAATGACGGCAAGAAGAGGACGCTTCGTCAGATATACGGACCGGCGGTCGTTAACGGACCGTTCGGCATCGTGCTCACGCACGACAGGGGCGCCATTGTTCTTAACGACCGCAACAAACTGCGTCCGGTGGTGTGCGCGAAAAGCGGAAACACCTTTTACGCCTCGTCGGAGGAATGCAGTATCAGGCTCCTCTCCCCCGAGGTAGACGAGATCTGGTCGCCCCGCGGGGGCGAGCCTGTGATCATTGACCTCCAGCAGGAAGACGGAAAGGAGGCCGCGTAATGGGGCAGATGAACAACAACTGGAAGGTGGTGCCTCCATTCCATCCCGAGTTCGACCTGGAGCGCTGCGACTATCGGAACGGCTGTACCATCTGCGCGCACGAGTGTTCCTTCGGAGAGATCGGCATGAAACCCGTAAAGGGCCCCGATGGCACCGTGCTGAATCGCCCCTGGGCGAACCTGAGCTCGTGTGGAGCGTGCCAGCGTTGTGTGAAGATGTGCCCGCGCAACGCCATCCATATAGAATGCGGGCCGATGCACACCAGCCATGCCTACTGGACGCCGGAGTACGTCAACGCGATCTGGCGGCAGTCCGGCGCGAGGGGCGGGGTTCTGCTGGTCGGAAACGGCGCGACGGGACCGCAGAAACGATACTTCGACCATATGATGTTCGACGCGTGCCAGGTTACCAATCCCTCCATAGATCCACTGCGGGAGCCGATGGAGATCCGAACGTACCTGGGGCGGAAGGCGCAGCGCTTCGGAGAGGACATGGGGCCGCAGCTAAAACTGGAAGTGCCCATTATGTTCGGGGCGATGAGCTTCGGCGCCCTGAACCTTCGCGTCCACGAGGCCGAGGCCCGCGCGACCCGATCGCTCGGCACCTTCTGGAATACGGGGGAGGGGGGATTTCACAAAACCCTGCGTCAGTACGGGGACAACACGATCGTACAGGTCGCCTCGGGGCGATTCGGCGTGTCTGAGGATTACCTGAATTCGGCCGCGGCGGTTGAGATCAAGATCGGCCAGGGGGCCAAGCCTGGAATCGGCGGGCACCTGCCCGGGGAAAAGGTATCGGGCGAGATATCCCAGACCCGGATGATACCGGTGGGAAGCGACGCGCTTTCGCCCGCGCCTCATCATGATATTTATTCCATCGAGGATCTCCGCCAGCTCATCTTCGCGATCAAGGAGGCTGTGGAGTACCGGGTGCCCGTTTCGGTGAAGATCGCGGCGGTGCATAACGTCGCCCCGATAGCCAGTGGGATCGCTCGCGCCGGCGCCGACATTATCACCATCGACGGATTCCGCGGTGGAAGCGGGGCGACTCCGCTGCAGATACGCCAGAACACCGGCATTCCCATCGAGCTCGCCATCGCCGCGGCGGACCAGCGTCTTCGCGAGGAAGGAATACGGCAGACAGTGAGCCTTGTCGCCTCGGGCGGCATTCAGTGCTCTTCGGACGTGCTGAAGGCGATATGCCTGGGGGCGGACGCCGTGTATGTCGGCACCCCGGTTCTCATCGCGCTGGGCTGCGGTGTGTGCCAGCGCTGTTTCAGCGGGAAGTGCGCCTACGGGATCACGACCAACAAGCCGGGACTCGCGGAGAGGATCGATGTGGACGATGCCACCGAGGCGCTGGAAAACCTGCTGCACGCATGGGCTGAAGAAATCAAAGAGCTGATGGGCTCGATGGGAATCAGTACCATCGAGGCGCTCAGGGGCAACCGGGACCGGCTTCGCGCCGTCGGCCTGACTGACGTCGAGATGTCGGTTCTCGGAATAAAACATGCTGGTGCATGAGGGGAGAGGAAATATGCTGAGCCTTGATGCTAATGGAATATACTATAGAATGCTGAACCGGCATATCCGCGAGGCGCTCGCCCGCGGTGAGAGAGAGGTGCTTCTCAACAATGTGCTCGGCCAGCGCTATATCGGAGGGGGGCTCAATACCCCGGGTGCGCGCATTCTCATCCACGGAACTCCCGGGCAGGACCTCGGGGCGTTCATGAACGGCCCGGAGATTGTGGTTTTCGGAAATGTTCAGGACGGCACCGCAAACACCATGAACGCGGGCAAGATCGTGGTTCACGGCAAGGCCGGGGAGATACCCGGTCACTCCATGCGCGGAGGCAAGGTGTTCATAAAGGGAGATGTTGAGTACCGGGCCGGAATACACATGAAAGAATACCTCGACCAGGTGCCATGCCTGATTATAGGTGGAACCACGAAGGACTACTGCGGTGAGTATATGGCCGGGGGAATGATCATCGTGCTGAACCTGGAAAACCGCCCCGGATCGCCCGTGGGACACAGTGTCGGCACCGGCATCCATGGCGGGGCAATATTCGTCCGTGGAAACGTCGAACCGTACCAGCTCGGCCCCGGGGCCGTATTCGCGGAGATTGACGCCGGCGACAGGGCCTTTCTGAAAGAGGCGCTCGGCGAATTTTCCCAGGACCTTACCATCGAGCTGCCGGAAACCATTTACCAGGAATTTACCAAGATAACCAGAAAGGGCCACCGTCCTTTTGAAAAACTGTATACCCCCGGGATGAACATACGCACCGACACTCCCCGGCACCTCAACCTGACACCGCCATGCACTTACAGCTGCCCTTCGATGATTCCGACGCCCGTGTATTTCAACCTTATCCGCGATGGAAAGCTTCGCGAGGCGCAGACACTGATGGACGAGTTCACCCCGTTTCGGATGTCGGTCTGCGGAACTGTGTGTCCCGCGCCATGCATGCAGTCATGCAGCAGGGCTATGGTCGACGGGCCTCTCGAGATCCAGAAGCTTGCGCGCGAGTACTATCCCGATTTCGATCCCCTCCAGTCGGCCTCGCGCCGCCGGGAGAGCGTCGCGATAATAGGAGCGGGCCCGGCCGGTCTCTCCGCCGCCTGGCAGCTCGCGCGGCGCGGATACGCCGTATCGGTGTACGACGCGGCCGACGACCTTGGCGGCAAGCTTCGAAAGGCGATACCGCGTGAACGGCTTTCAGACGAAACGCTCGAAAAGGACATCCGGCGTATTCGCACCCTGCCGATCAGGTTTCATCTGCGGCACGCGGTAACCGCGGCTTCTTTCGGCGAAATCTACGATGCGAACGATCTCGTGCTGGCGGCAACGGGCGCGCATGTATCGAAGACCATTCCGTTTTCTGGAGGAGAACGCATCCTCTCCGGCCTCAGGTTCCTGGTCGATATAAACGAAGGCAGGAGCCCGGACCTCCACGGAAAGGAGATCGTGGTGATCGGCGCCGGCAATGTCGGCATGGATATCGCGTGCGAGGCGTGGCGCCTGGGCGCAAAACGGGTTACCGCCATCGACGTGCAGAAGCCCCAGGCCTTCGGGAAGGAGCTAGAGATGGCGCGAAAAATGGGAACCGAGATCCTCTGGCCCCGTCATATAGACCGGCTGGACGAGCGGAGGATTTATTTCAGAGACGGCGGCGATATCAAGGCCGACGTCGTGATATTCAGCATCGGAGAAACACCGGATTCAACGTACCTTCCGGAGTCCGTAATGCGCGACGAGAAGGGATATGTGGTGACCTCGGACCGGTCGTTCGGGACGAGCGACGCGAAAATCTACGCGTGCGGCGATTTGCTCAGGCCGGGTCTTGTGACCGATGCCATAGGCAGCGGCAGGCTCGCGGCGATGCAGATGCATGCCTCCTGCGCGGGAACGCCGTTCGTCTATCCGGAACGACATCTGGTGCCGCGCCGAAGAATACAGACCGCCTATTTCGGCGGGGAGACCCGCGAGATCGACCGATGTATAAGCTGCGGGACCTGCGTCTTCTGCGACAAGTGCATTGACGCGTGCCCGCAGAAGGCGCTCTCGCGTAACGGTGAGATATTCACGATCGACGCGGTGCTCTGCACCGGCTGTTACACGTGCGTTAATGTGTGTCCGAGGGGCGCAATTCAGAACGAGGATGTGGCGGATTTTGCCAGGGATACGATTGAGAACGAGGGGTGAATCGAAAGGGGCGCGTGGTCCGCGCCCCTTTCGCATGTATTATTTGATGACTTTCCGAAGACTTTTTTCCAGGTAGTTCACGTGCTGTATTACAAGTTTCTTGGCGAGCACCCCGTCGCGCGTCTCGATAGCCTCGATGATTTTCACGTGGTGTTCGTACAGCGCCCTTGAGCTCCCCTTCACCCTGCTGAGTTTTTCACGGCTGTAGGGAAGTACTCCCCTGATGATCGAGGATATCGCCTTGAGCATGTGGGAGAAGATGGTGTTGTTGGTCGCGTCGTACAGGTCGTTGTAAAATTCGCCGTAGAGCTTTCCACCCTCCTTCGTCAGGATGATATTGTCGATTCCCATCGCGTCCGCCCGGTCTTTGAATGTATAAAGCTTTTTGATCTGCTTCTCAGTGGCGGTTTCGGCCGCGAGCGCCGCGGCCTCGGAATCGATGATTCGGCGCACCGTCAACAGCTCCCAGATCTTCTTGTGGTCGACCATAATCATCCCTTCGATCGGGGAGCGGAGCGCGTTGTCCACAACGGATTTGACGTATTTCCCCTTACGGCCCTGAGATTCTATAAAGCCCTTGGCCTCGAGGAGTTTCATCGCCTCTCGAAGGGATATCCTGCTGATTCCGAAACGCCTGGTCATCTCGAGTTCCGAGGGAAGCCGGTCTCCAGGTTTCAGGACACCGGTCGTAATGAGTTCCACGACCTGATTGACCACCATGCTGGGGATATCCGGGGCCTTTTCGATCCGGTTTATGGTGATATCAATGCTCTTTGCTCTCTTTTCCATCTCTCTCTCCGTAGGAATTTGTTATACAGATTAGCTCAGACGCACCCGGCATCTAAATTATTCCGTTTGCTGAAAAATAAAATAAACCTGTTGCGCAAGTGAATTAAATATCCTTACGACGAAACCGCAGTCCGACGAGGCGATCTCAACAGGCGGCACATTCCACTTATAAAGCCAGACGCTTTAAGAGATTTCCCCGTTGCGATAAGGCCCGGGCCCGCAATGACGCGCTGTTAAGCACAACCTCTAATAACCGCAAGTGAAGATATCTACGCGCATTAACGCCGCCGCGGGTCTCATCGTCCCGTCAGACGCTCGCCTGGTGCCGTTATCACGGTCCGTGCGATTTCTCCTTAACGAAATAGTAACGAAGATCGATTGACGGAACCCGCTGAAACCGTCCGACTGGTTTGATTTCTGTTTTCCGGGGGCATTCGCCCCTTCCGCTGAGTTACGTGTCCGACAGAATCGGGCGCGTCATTTATAATACAATATACTATATCTCAATCTGCACAATATACAACAAAAACTCGAAAAACGCCCCAATACTTTTGAATATACTCGCAGGGAATACCCCGCGGACCGTCGGGGGAGTTCGTGACGACTTAAAATCCATAACGGTATTCCGCTCACATGGAGCGTGCCGGAGGCCGATGATACAAACCGTTCCTTCTATTTTTCGGTTTCCAATCCGGGCGGGCTCGCGGCTGACCGGTCGCACGGTAACGTCCGTTTTTGTAAGAGTGTAATACTATATATAATAAATTATGTCAACTAAAAATATTATAGTATGCCCGATGCCGTGGGGGTGCGCTTCGGGCGTAAAG
>JAGODA010000396.1 GCA_017998475.1 Spirochaetota bacterium
CTGGTGCTGGGTGGATTTGAAGCGGTCCATGTGCCAGCGGGCGCCCATGGCGTAGGCGTCCATGAAGATGCTGCGCCCCTCGCCCGGAGCGCCGCTCTCCTGTGGAATCTCTATCGCGAAGGTCTTGCCGACCTCCAGGATCATGTTGATATGCTTCTCGAAGTTCTCCACGTCCATGCACGAACCGTACGCGGCCAGCGAAAGGCCCTTGTTGGGGTTGGTGATCTTCTCCGAGCCCACCGCAAGCGCGACGTCGTACATCCCGGCGCGTATACCCGTAACGGCCAGGTGCATGGCGGTCGACGCGCCGGCGCAGGCGTTCTCCACGTTGGTGACCGGGATGCGGTCGATCCCCATACCGCGAAGCACCACCTGGCCGCGGATGGAATGCTGGCCGGCGAACATCCCCCAGAAGGTGTTCGAGAAAAAGGCCGCCTGCATCGCCTCTTTGCCCAGTCCCGCATCCTCGAGCGCGAGGGCGATGGCCTCCTCGGCCATGTTCCGGACGCTTTTATCCGGGTACTTGTTGAAGCGTATCATTCCCGTTCCGATGACATATGCGCCGTTCATGCTTCCAGCACCTCCTTCAGTATCATCCGGCCGGCGGTCATCGACAGGGTGTCGTTCGAGCCGTCCTCTATCATTCCGGCGCGCGCGTCGCGGAAGAGCTTCTCGATCGGAAGCTCCCTCGAAAGGCCGTAACCGCCAAAGAGCTGTATGGCGTCGCTCGCCACCTCGAAGGCCGCCTGGGTGCAGTAGACCTTCGAGGCGATGGAGTACTTCACGTCTGGAGGCGTGGTGTTCATGTTGTACACCATTGCACTTCGCGAGAACGAGCGCGATGTCTCTACCTTCACGAACATGTCGAAGAGCTTTTTCTGCACCCACTGGTGGTCGCAGAGCCTCTTCCCCCCCTGCACGCGCTCGGTCGAGTACTTCACGGCCAGGTCGTACGCGGCCTGAGCCACTCCGGTAAAATACGCCCCCATGGTGGCGTTGGCGTGGCCCAGCGTGAGCTCTGTCATCGCCTCGTAACTCTCCGGGTCGACGATCATGAACTCTCCCGGGCAGACCACGTTGTCGAAGAAGAGCTCGCCCTGCGGAAGCTCCCTCTGGCCGATCTTGTCGAGCGGCCTGCCGCGCGAGACGCCCGGCGAATCCAGGTCGAGCAGGCAGATGCCGCCGCCCGACAGCCCCTTGCTGGGGTCGAGGTTCAGGAAGAGCGACACGTTTGAGGCCACCGGGCCGTTCGAAATCCACGCCGACTTCTGGCCGTTGATGACCCAGTCGCCGTTTTTCTTCCTCGCCTTCACCTGCTGGGTCACCTGCGCGTCGCGGAAGAACGTGGACTGCGGGCTCAGATTATCCGAACCGTGGTCGGGCTCGGTGATCCCCCAGCAGCTCATCACGCTCGCGTCTTTGCATTCGACGAAGGGGATGATGTATTTCTCGGTGATGCGGTCGTCGGCAAGCATGGTCGCGTAGAAGGCGTTGAAGCAGCTGCACCCCAGCGACACCGCGAAACCCACGCTCCCGTAGGCGATCTCCTCCCAGACGATGTGCACGCCCAGCGGGTCGAGCCCCAGGCCGCCGTATTCGTCCGAGATGAGCACCGTATGATACCCCTGCCCGTACATCTTCGCCATGCAGTCCCAGTAGATCGAGCCGCGCTTCACCACCTCGTCGGCCGGAAGCGCGTCCAGCGCGATCGCGGCCGGACGCAGCACCTCCACCGCGAAACGGTGCACCTCCTCTTTCAGGTGCTCGTGCTCGTCGGTCAGTTCGAGACTCAGTTCTTTGTATGCCATCCAATCCTCCTTTCGGTTACGGGGCCGTTTCCGTAGCAGGGTTCAGGCATGCCTGAACCCTGCTACGGAAACGGCCCCGCGGTCTCTATCGTGTGTTATCTGTAATCATCATGCTTGTAGACGGTCCCCTCGCCTTTTATAAACGCGTCTTTCAGTACGCGCGCCAGGGCCTTTTCGGTGACCGTTTTGGGAATCTCATCCACAACCTGAATGTACGAGGGGATGAAATTCGACTCCAGGTCCTTCACGCACATCTCGTAGATCGCTTTCGGGTCGATCGCCTTCCCCTCGAACGGCGCGAGGGCCGCCACAAGATCGCTCTCGCCGGGCGCGCCCGACGCCGCGGGAACACCGTACACGCACACCTCGGAGACGTCCGGGTGGCGGCCTATAACGGTTTCCACGTATTCGGGCTGAATAAAATCGCCGGCGCGGCGCAGCTCGGTCCCTTTGCGGTAATCGAAGAAATACCATCCCTCCGCGTCGCGGTGCACCATGTCCCCGGTGCGCAGCCACCCGCCTTTCGTCTTTTCCTTCGACTCCTCGGGCTTACCGATATAATCCACCCTGGTGTCTCCCTTGGTGAGCTTGCAGATGAGCTCGCCGGTCTCTCCGGGCGGAAGCTCGTTATCGTCATCATCCACCACCTTGAACTCCATCACACCGGGGACCGGCTTGCCGAACGATCCTACAGGCCCCTTCCCGATGGGCTTGTAGGCGAAGCCGCCCTCCACCGAGCCGTACCATTCGAGTATCTGCACGTTGAAGCGCTTCTCGAATCCCTCCCACATCGGAACCGGCGTGCCCGCGCTGATCACCACCTTCACCGGGTTGTCGGCGTCGTTCGGCTTCTCCGGCTCGTTGTAGATGCCGGCCATCATGCCGCCCAGCAGCGAAAACGAGGTGCAGCCGTATTTGCGGCAGATGTCCCAGATGCGGCTTTTGGTGAAGCGCGCCGAGAAGACCGCCTTTATTCCCATTGAAAGCGCCGGGAAGAGCGTCACCGACTGCGCGTTGCCGTGCGTGAGCGAAAGTCCGTTGTAGAGCACGTCGTCCTTTTTGTACTTCCACACCAGGCTGTTCAGGATGTTGAAAAGCCCCGTGCGGTTGTTGCGTATGGCCACGCCCTTGGGGTCGCCCGTGGTGCCCGAGGTGTAGATAATCTGCATTGGGTGCCGCACGTCCATTATGCGCTGGTCGACCGTGTCC
>JAGODA010000397.1 GCA_017998475.1 Spirochaetota bacterium
GGACTGTATCGCTCATCCCAGCCGACGCCGGACTGGAGCGCGAGCACCGTCGCGCCGTCCTCGAAATTGCCTTCCCGGGTGAGGCCGAATACCCGTCGCGCTTCAACGAGCTCTCCCTCGTCGAGCAGGCCGGCGAGCTCATCGTATTTCCAGACATAATAGGCCCCCTCAACCCCGCCGCTGTCGGCGTCTTCCGCCGAATAGAAGGCGCCTTCGGGCGACGTCATTCCGGCGAGAACGTAGTCGAGCGTTTCGCGCGCGACATCGGCGTACGGTGACTCTCCCGTCAACAGGTAGGCCTCGATATAGGCCGTGGAGAGGAGCGCATTGTCGTAAAGCATCTTTTCGAAGTGCGGAACAAGCCATCGCTCGTCCGTGGAATAACGGGCAAATCCTCCACCCAGATGATCGAATATTCCGCCGCGCGCCATCGCATTGAGCGTCGCCAGCGCCATTTCAAGCGGGCGCGTGTCGCGCGTCCTGTGATGAATCCTCAAAAGCAGCCTTATGAGCATGGAGGGAGGGAACTTCGGCGCCGCGCCGAACCCGCCATGCTCCCTGTCGAAGCGGAGCTCGGCCGCGCGGAAGGCGGCCTTAAGTTCGCTCTCGTCGGGAACATCGGCGCCCGCGACCGCCGGATACTGTCGGCGAAGAAAATCGGCAAGGGCCTCCGCCTGCTCGATGAGCGCGTGCCGTTCCCCGTTCCAGAGACGGGCGAGCTCGGTGAGCAGGTATTCGAACTGCGGTTTCGGGAAATAGGTCCCGCCGAAAAAGGGCCTGAGATCGGGGGTGAGAAACACGGAGAGCGGCCAGCCGCCGCGCTGCCCCATCGCCTGGACGGCGTTCATATAGAGTCCGTCGACGTCGGGCATCTCCTCGCGGTCGACCTTGATCGCCACGAAGTGGCGATTGAGGAGGGAAGCGACGCGTTCGTCCTCGAAGGATTCCCGCTCCATCACATGGCACCAGTGGCACGCGGAATACCCAATGCTGAGGAAGACGGGCCTGTCCGCGCCGCGCGCCGCCTCGAAAGCTTCGCTTCCCCACGGGAACCACCACACGGGATTATTCGCGTGCTGCCTTAAATAGGGGCTCTTTTCCCCGGCGAGACGGTTGCCCTTGGTCTCCATCGTCATCCTCCGGCCTGCGACATCGTATCGAAGTATACGACGGGCGCGCGGAAAAGGCGAGAAAAAGAGCGGGCGACGCGCGGGAAGCGTCATCATCCGGAATCGTCGCATGACTCAGGCCGGCGCCGGACGTCACCCGAACGTGAGGCCTGAAATTAATCGACGGGCTTCACGCCGCCCGCGCGGAGCGAAGCGACCATGGCCTCGACGCCCTGGCGATACATCTCCTCGAATCCGGATTCGGACAGCAGGGTCCCGCGAAGCTTTCGGAAATGGATCACCCCGTGAAGCATACCGAGGAACAGAAGGGCAGACCTGGCGGAATCGGCGGTTTCGAATTGCCCTCCACCGAGCCCCTCCTCGATAACCTCGATGACGGGCGAAAGCACCCGCGCGCCGTACGCGTCGATACGGGCCTTCATTTCGGGTGGGAAGATCGTGCCGGGTGATGACAGGAAATAATCGATAAAATCGTAATACGAACGGTGTTCCTCACTGAATTTCAGCATGGCTCCGCCGACGGCCCGAAGCTTCTCCTCCGGCGAGCCGCCGGCGGCCGCCGCGCGGCTGAAACAATCGTGGAGCAGGTCGAACACCTCCGTCGAGAGTGTCGCGTATATCTCGGGCTTTCCGGAGAAATACGAGTAGATGGTCCCCGCCCCCAGTTCGCTGATCGCCGCTATCTGACGGATCGACACGGCGTCGTAACCCTTTTTAAGCAGGAGGGCGCGCGCCGCCTCGAGAATCGAGCGCCTTCTCTGGTCCTTTTCAAGCTGTCTGCGACCCGGAGACCTCACCGTAACGGGTCCCTCCTTACATGAATCCGAAGCGCGCCCCGTTCCCCGCCGGATGCGTGAAACGAAAGCGCGCTCATCGTCCACCGCCGACCGTCCCGCCGTTAAAACCGCTTTTTACCCCAGAACTTCAGGATCTTCAGCAGGGCGAGAAACACGAGCATGAGTACGGCGAACACCGCCAGCGTGAACTCCATGCTCCAGTTCCATATGAGCGGCGCGCTCACCAGGAGCATGCTGCTGAGCACCGGCACCGACGAGAATATCGCCTGAAAGCCGAGCTCCATCGCCGCCGTTGTGCGAAATTCCGGGTCGACCACCCTCACGAGGAGCAGGCCCGACGAGGCCGTGCCCGTGCAGATACCGTATATGCCGACCATCCGTTCGATGTTCAACGCCCACAGGCGGTTCCCGAGATAGACGATACCGATGGTGGTGAGCACCCCCACCACGAGTGAAATCGTCCCGATCGGAAGGGCGTACTGCCACACAATGGCCGGCTGGACGGCCATCACCGTCGCGACGATGAGAAAATCGACTGACCATCCCGTTATCCTCCGCTGGACTCCGGGATCGACCATGTGCCCGTACCCGATTTTAATGATGACGGTCCGCACCAGGATCGAGACGAGCAGTCCGACGAAGAAGAAAAACCCCCACAGCGTGGCGGCGAGCTCCGGCCTGAGCAGGCCCGCTATGCCGTGCACGAGCGCGTAGGTGAGCAGGTAGACAAGCCCCACCAGGGCGAACTGGAACGCGAGTGTGTCGACGTTACCGGAATGCATGGTGAGTCTCCCGGCGGGCTCGAGCTCCGCGCCCTTCGGCGCGATTCCGACAAGCAGATCTTTTGGAAGGCTCTTCGGCGCGTGCTCCGCCATCCCCCTGCGGATTCCCCAGTTAGCCAGCGGCACACCCACGAAGAAGGCGAACAGGAAACCGATAGTGGCGAAGGTCAGGCTATCGTGGCCGCGTTCGCGAAGCCGAGCGTCTCCCACACCTTCCCGACCGACAGCACCTGGCCGGGGCCCTGGAGGAAGCCGAGCGGCGCGAAGAAGCCGAAGGTTTTGAAGAGGTTGAAATCGA
>JAGODA010000398.1 GCA_017998475.1 Spirochaetota bacterium
CGGATTGGGTTTCGAGAAGCGCGTCCACGATCCGGTGCAGATACCCGCGTACGGTATGGAAGCGGTCATCTCCGCGCGCGTTACGTTTCTTCGACATTTCAGTTACGGTCTGACGGTCGATTCGTTCGTTTCGCTTCAGGGAAGCGATACAAGCCGGCGTCATATCCGCAGCCAGATCGACAATGCCCTTTCGATTGCGGTGAACCGCTTCCTTGGGTTTTCTCTCAAACACCGCTGGTTCTATCTTTACTCCAGGGATTACCGCGAGGAATACCGCAATTCTCAGGTCACCACGTCGGCCGATCTGAAGACCGATTTCAAGATCTGGTGAGTACGCTCACTTTCGTTTTATTCACTGAAAATTCATGCCGTCTTAAAAATCAATTTAACCTCCGGCCCTACTCATTCTTCACGGCGCCCAAATAGCGCATAGTTCCGAGATGCACGGAACCGTGACCGGAGCGCCCGAAAATTAAAAGTACCGCGAGGTAAACAATGGACCTTAACCGGCAGACGCAGGGCGGGGCGTTCGACCTGAGAATAATCGGCGATCTCATCGCCCGGCCGTATAAAATCGGTATGTACCGGTTCATGCCGAAGGTGCGCGTTAATATCGAAAAGGATGACTATCTCATAAAAACGGCCGAAAACGACTTCGAGCTCGAGCAGGCCCTGCGGCTCCGTCATGAGGTGTTCATCGAGGAAATGCTCGGGAAAAAACGAATCTTCGGCATCGATATCGACCGATACGACATGCTGTGCGACCATCTGATCGTGGTGCATAAGAAGTCCGATTCGGTGGTCGGCACTTACCGCTTCAATTCGGATCGATACTCGGATCGATTCTATTCCGAGGTCGAGTTTCATCTCGGACGGTTGATGGAGAAGCAGGGGGTCAAGCTCGAAATTGGGCGCGCGTGCATTCACAGGGATTTTCGCCGAAGCAACATGATGGGGCTGCTGTGGGAAGGCCTCTATGCCTACCTTGAAGCGCTGGGCGCGCGGTACATCTTCGGCTGCTCAAGCATTCAAACGACCGATCCCATGGAGGCAGCGCGCATTCACCTGGCGATACGGAGTGGAAACCATCATGACGATTCCCTGGGGTTACGGCCGGTGAAAAAATACGCGATGCGAAATTTCGGTGAATATGTGCGCACCGCCGGGATGGAGGGAGAGGATGCTGTCCGGCGCGGGAAGGCGATAATCCCGAGGCTTATCTGGGATTACCTCCAGTTTGGAGCGGTGATCTGCGGAGAACCGGCCCTTGATACCGCGTTTCGGTGTGTCGATGTGTTCACGATGCTGGACATGTCATTCCTCAACAATTCATATAAAGAAGAGAGGTTCACAAAGTAGAGCCCGCATCCGAGCGAGGCCCGGGCACCTAAAAAGTGCTTTATTTTATCGCCCGATGATGCTTCATTGAAGTTCGCCGCCGATTTTCCGGCGACGAACTTTACACTGGGAAACGCTCATCATGATGATTACACGGATGACGGCCGCTATTCTTTGTGCCGCCGCGGTTTACGCCACGGACCTGCTTGCCGACGATCCAGCCGAGCTGACGCGAAGGGGCGTCGAGCTCAGCGACCAGAAAAAGTTCGACGAGGCCGCCAGGCAGTTCGACCGCGCAATCGAGATACAGGATAAGGCATCGGCGAAAACCTATCACAACCGCGGCTGGGTGCGGGAGCTCAAGGGCGACAACCCCGGCGCGCTGAAGAATTATGAGGAGGCGATACGGCGCAATCCAAAACAGCTGCCATCCTATGAACGGGCAGGGTATCTTTATTATAAAACCGGCGATTTCGACAAAGCCGTTTCGGCCGGCGAGTTCGTCATCAAGGCCGATCCAAATAACGCCGAGGTGATCAAGTGGCTTCCCGACGCATATCGCATGAAACTCCTGAAACAACAGGAGGAATTACTGGCAAAACAGAGGGAAGAGGAACGGAAGAAAAAGGAAGAAGAGGAGCGTCGACGTGCCGCCGAGAAGAAGGATGAGAAGAAGCAGGAGGAGAAGGAACCGTCGCGGATTCTGTACGCGACATGGGATTTCACCCTGAGAAGCGCATATTATTTCGACAGCGGAAGCTTTAAATACGTAACCACGAGCGGTATACCCGTCTCATTGCCAAATATGCTCTATGTGAGCGTTATGCCCGCTCCTTCGTGGGAGTTCGATCTTCTCGCGGGTACGCCGCATCTCGGCGCGCTCATGCCCGATGTGACCGCATATACCGAGCGCTTCCAGGTGCTCTATCACATGGACAAGTGGTACCTCGGGGTGGGGGTTCTCGGAAGCCACTATAAGGAGGATTTCAATTTCGGAAGATCGCTCACGCTGCACGATATCAAGGTTGGAGGCGTGCTCGGCTTCAGGGACGAGAAATCAACGACGAAGATTACGGCCTATCCGCGATATCTGCCTCAGGATACCTCACATTCGAAGGGGCGTACGCTCGACGTCGGATTTTTCGAGTTCAGTTATCGCTACGACGTTGATAAATATCTGGGGTATTATTCGCGTATATCGGCGGCCGATTATTACTTCTTCGACCATCGGAACAGGGTGTCGAATTATTACGGCGTTTACGAGCTTAGCCTCGGCCTGGTGCTCGGCCGGTACGATCAGGCTACAAAACAGAAGTTCCTCACTTTCACCGTCGATCTCACCGAACGATTCTATCTGAGAGATTTTGCGAACGACGAACCGTACCGCTTTGCCAACGGACAGGGATACTTCGGCGCGGATTCGCGCACCTGGTTCAAGGGAGACGCGTTCCCCGGCTATTTCACAAACGGACATGTTTTTTCCGTGAAGGCGGAAGAAAAGCTTAACCGCTATTTTTTCATTTATCAAAAGTTAGGCTTCGAACTTACCGGTGCAAAGGAGACCGCAAAGAGTTCTTCCTTTTTCTGGGCGGCTGGGCGGTGTACTGATGGAGGATTTGCCGCCGATTCTGGATTTCGCCCGCCAAATCGGACAAAGCGCCGGGGGAA
>JAGODA010000046.1 GCA_017998475.1 Spirochaetota bacterium
GTATTGAGAGGGCGCTTTCACACTCATGCAACCTGTACTTCGCCTCGCTCCATTCGGAAATCTCCGGGGAATCCTTCCGCCGTTTCCTCGATTCCCTCGCCGGGGAGGGTGTCCGGGTAAGCCTTCCGCCCGTTTCGGGCCCGGACGGATTCGCGCGGCTCCTCGCCGGACTCGATTACCGGGTCCGATTCACTGTGCGCGATGGTATCGCGCTCGCGCGGCTCCTCGCTCCGGGGGGGCGGGAGGACCCGCGGCTCCGCCTTTCGCCCGAACGACGGGATATCATCACCCGCGCGCTGTATGAAACCATGATCTCGGGGACCGCCGGAAACGGTACAGCCGAAAGCCCGGCGGCGCACCACGACCCCTGTGGGCTACCGTGGGGCAAAACGGCCACGGTATTGTCCGGAAGCAACAGGCTGACCGGCTACGGGCTCTTTCTGGGCGGAAAGGGCGGCCGGGGCGTCTTCATCGCCCTGCGGGGCGGCACGGGGGCGAAAGCGGCGCGGCTGGCACCGGGCCTGCTCGGGCGGACGGAAAAGGCTCCCGCCGAAAAAAAATGAATTTTATCCCGCCGCGGGTCGATATATTCCATATATACGTCCATACGCACGCATATATCATTCACCGGATAAAGAGGTTCTTTATGAGACGAGCAATACTATCCATAAGGCTGACAGCCGGAACGGCGCTTCTCGCCTTTATGGCCGCGCTTATGCCCCTGTACGCCCAGGAGGCCGCGAAGCCCCCGGCGGAAGATAAGAAGGATGCCGCGCAGCCGGTCGAGGACATCGGCGGCTGGCGCGTGAAGGACTTCAAACCCTACGTTCAGGCGATGCGCGACCTCCAGAAGCTCAGCCGCGAATACTCGGAGAACCTTTTAAAGGTGGCCATAGACGAATATTCCACGGGCCTCGACATCCTCGAGGACATGGAGAACGAGGTCGCCAAGCTCACCGCCGCCAACAAGGACAAGAAGAACCTCAACGAACGCTGGTACTGGCAGGAAATCGACCGCAAGAACCAGGAGGCCCGGCAGATCGCCAAGCTTCGCTATGACGCCAAGATGAAGGCCGTCACCTTTTTCACCAGGGCCATAAACAAGCTCGACGAGGTCCAGTTCACCGAGGTGCGCAAGGACCCGAAGTTCGTCACCTTCCAGTCGCGGCTCTACCAGGTGTACGTGTCGTGCCAGTACGACGTGCAGAACCTGAAGCCCTGCATCCCAATCCTCGAGCGCTACATAGCCCTGACCGAGGCGAACAGCAAGGACGTGTGGGCCTACCGTTATCTTACCAGCTGCTATGGCTTCATGGAAAACATGGTGGGCAAGTTCCGCCTGGGCTCCGAGGAGGAGGCGCTCAAATACAAGCAGCTTAAAAACCGCAACATGCTCAAGGCGACGGAGATCCAGTACGGTGTGGATTCACCCGAGTACAAGCACATCCAGGAGATCGTCGAAACCGACGAGAAAAAGACCGAGCGGCTTAACGACTTCAAGTGATATAACATCCCCTCAGATAAACGAAGAAGGCGATGATTCCACTCATCGCCTTCTTCGTTTTTACGGTTTTCGGGTGTGTCCGGTTTCCGATCGCTTCAGAGTGTCCGCCCCCTCAATTCGTACGGCACGAATGGCGGGAGCATTCCCGCCCTGCCGCTCATTTACGGCAGGAGCGGATCGGTCAGCGGGGCCGCGGTCGTCCTGTACGAACGGCCGTCGTAGCTGATCGAGACTTTCAGGGTAAGCCCCTCGGGAACAAAGAGCCTTATCGGATCGGGCTGGAGGATGTTGTTTGCCCGCTCGTAGCGCTCCTTTTTCAGATTGAGCTCCCAGCGCTCGGCGGCGAGCACCAGGATTTCCCCGGCGGCCACCGGATGCCTGAACACGCGGCGGGTCTCCGCGGGACCGGTATCGGTGCGGCCGGCCTCCGTACCGTTTATCGTTATCCGGTAAAAGAGCGTCTTTCCGGACGGCGGCCCCGGCGTGTCGTCGATGGCCTCCAGCTCGAGATTGTGGCCGTCCGGCGCGCGATAGACGACGGTCTTCGCGTACCGGTAAACGGCCCTGGCCGTCGCGGCGTCGATGACCTCGGTGCGCTCGCCGTCCGATACGACAAGCAGCCGCCCGTCGGGACCATCATGGAATACGGCGGCGCCCTCCAGCGCGAGCGGGACCCTGGAATCCCCTATGACACAGCGGAAGCCGGAGTCCGCGCGCTCCAGCACGACCGGCCGGCCGTCGTACAGCGTGAAATCGACGACCCCGCGCGCTTCGAGGATTCTTCCCTCGTTGAGGTTCGCCGAATACAGGGTTCCCCCGCCGTTTTCGAACGGACCATACAGGGCATAGAGCGTGGCGCCCGAGCCGCGAAGCCGCTCCGGCGCCGTCCCCGCTCCTTCCAGCGGTAACTCGATCGGCCCGGCTTCGTCCGGGATCCAGCGCCCGCAGTATGTCCGGCCGCCCTCGGCGCGCACATAGAACACGGCTTCGCTTTCTACCGCGAAACGGACGACTCCCGGGCTTATGGGAAGGGCCTTAAGCCCCTCGTCGCCCACCGAATGGAGGGCCCCGCCCTTCAGGAGCGCATATATCCCCGGGGCGGTCGCGGTTTTTACATCCGCCGATGCCGGAACGGGTATCCGGACGAGACACGCCGCGGCGGCGAGCGAGATCATGAAGTACGACAGCGCGGGAAGGTTCCTAGAGCTTTTCAAGGATGTCAGCGAACTCCGATTTGAATATTTTCGCCCCCAGGGCGCTCTGTTCGTCGACGATTTCGTTCAGTATCTCGGGGGTGGTGAGAGGGTTGATGGTGACGGCGCGGAGCACCACGATTTTCTGAGGATTGTAGCGCGTGGATTCGACCATGGTGCGCGAAACAAAGCTGTTGTCCTCCTGGCGGATGGCCCTGTGGAGCTCGATGTTGAGATCGTTGAGGGCCTCGTTGATGCGGCGGAGCCGCTTGAGGAGCTTGATGACGCGATAGGGATCGGCCTCGTCGTCGATCTCGCGCATGAGCGCGTCGAGCCTGCACTGGATGTCCCGCGGCACGTATCGGTAATTGAATATGAAAATCTCGGGCGCGTTCATCGCCTCGAAGTCAGGATGGCGCGTAACGATGTCCCTGAGCGTTCCCGTGATGTCGAAGGCGTGGTCGAAGAGTATCCGGAAGCCCTCCTTGCCGAAGATCTTGAATGTGACCCAGGGCTTCAGGCACGAAAACGGGCGCGAGCCCTCCACGGTGAAGCGTCCCTGGTCGACGGAATCGGGGCGTATGATATAATTGGAGGCGTGCTTGATGTAATTGAGGGCGGTTTCGTTCCGGAAGAGAATCATCCCCATGGAAAGCGGGGAGTACATGAGCTTGTGCGCGTCGAAGGTCACGGAATCGGCGCTCTCGATGCCTTTGAACAGGTGCCGGTACTTGTCGACGATGAGGAGCGCTCCGCCCCAGGCCGCGTCGACGTGGAAGAAGGTTTCGTTCTCGTCGGCTATACGGCGGAGCTCAACGAGGTCGTCGATATTTCCGGTTTCGGTGGTGCCGGCGATCCCGATTATCGCGACGATCTTCGTCTTTTCCTCGGAACGCTCGTTCTGCTCCCTGATCTGCGAGCAGACCTGCCGGAGGCGCGCGATATCGATCCGGTTGCCGGAGTCCACCGGGATCTTGATGACGTTGTGGTTCCCAAGCCCGAGGATGCGGGCGATCTTCTCGATGGAATAGTGGCCGCGCGCCGACACCAGGATTACGGCCCGCCGGCAGTTGTAATACCGGTACGCGTCGTAGATGCCTGCCTTGCGGATGCCGGGAAAGCGACCGCTGGCGGGAAAGGCCTTGTTGCGCGCGACCATGAGCGCGGTGAGGTTGGCCATGGTGCCGTCGAGCGTCACGTTACCGAGCGCGATGCGGTGGTTCTGGACGTGGGTCCGGTAGAAGTTCGGCGAGCGGTCGAAGATGAGCCGGTGTATCCACGCGATGAGCTCCCGCTCAAGGAAGGTCGAGGCCTTCGCGGTCTCTATCTTCACCTGGTTCTGGTTGAGGGCGGCGATTATCATCTCCAGGAGGATCATGAAGTAGGGAATGGCGCTGGTCATGTGTCCTATGTAATAGGGATTGCCCACCTTGACGGAGTGCGCGATGACCTTGCTCTTGATCTCGCCCAGGATGTCTTTAAGAAGGCTTGGATGGCGCGGAATCTCCATTACCGAGAAGATTTTGGCCAGTTCCGGAAGGGATATCTCGCTGTGAATACCGCCCTTGGATTTGAAAAAATTGTGGATGAGGTCGAGAAGCTCGTGGCCGAATTCCAGGAACTTGTCGGGGGAATCCGGCATAATAAACAGCTTGCGCAGATGTTCGAGGTCGGCCCGAACCTCTGTCGTTCGTTTTTCCTCAAGCGTGTCGAAGAGCTTCATGGTGTCCGGACGCCTGCCATAGAGTTTGTGAATGAGGCGACGACCCTCCCGCTGCGCGGCCCCGCCCCATCTCATGAATCATAATTCTATTTTGCAAGTACTTTTACGCTATAATGACGCCGCTCGGCCCGAAACCTCCGGCAGGACCATACGGGTAATGCCCCGTAACGCCCTCCGCACACGCTGGACAAGAATGTATCAACTTCCATTGGAATATTCAAAAAAATCGGCCCTGGAACGACCGATCGGGGATGAGACCCGGCCGCGGTCTCGGGGACGGGATGCGCGGAAAGCCGGCCTCCTCACCGCGCACGCAGACGGGCCGTTTGCCCTCGAAACCGGCAATCGGCCTCACGAATCCATGTAAAAAAAGGATTGACAGCTAATTTACTTTTTTATTGGCTAGTGGAATACTTAAACTATGGGAAACATGGGGGCTGAATCGTGCTTTTTTCGGATGACCAGGTAAACCAGACCAGCGAGATCCTCAAGTCGATCGCCCATCCCATTCGCCTCAAGATACTCTGCTTTCTTATGGACGGCGAGAAGACGGTGGGCGAGATCGAAAAGGAATTCGGTTCGTCGATCTCGAACATCTCCCAGCACCTGACCGTGCTCAGGAAAATCCACATGGTCAACCGCCGCAAGGAAGCGAACTTCATGTTCTACTCGATCAAGGACCCCAGGATTTCCGAGCTGCTGGGAACCCTCAAGCAGCTCTACTGCACCGGACACTGAACCGGCCCTCAGTACACCTTGAGTATGCGCCGCGTGTTGAAATAGCGGTCCTCGTTGCGCATGTAGCAGAACGCGTGGATGTACGTCCTGTTCCCCTGTCGGACGACCTCCTTGGGGAGAATGCGTCGCGTGGTGACGCGCCCGTTCTCGTCCATGTAGCGGATCTTGACCACGTCGCCGATATAGATGTCGTTACCCTGGTTCATCCTGCGCTTCTGCTTGCGCGAGAGCTGGGGCTGCATGGCGTCTCCGTGCAGGCGCGTCAGGTCGCCCAGGGTCCACTGCCGGTTCGTGTCGTGGAAGCGCACAATTCTACGAAACACCTCCATGCATGAACGGGCGTCGGCGAGCGCGCGGTGGTGGCCCGTGCTTTCGATGTCGAGCTTCGCGCAGAGAGTTTCAAGCCGGTAATTTGGGAAATTGACGAAGGTCTTTCGCGACAGGCGCACGGTGTCGTACGCCGACAGCGGCGGCACCCCGAGCTCGCTCCGCTTGAAGGCGACCTCGAGAAAGGTGAGGTCGAAGCGCGGGTTCTGGATGACGAGCGTCGACTCTCCCATGAACTCTTTCACTTCCGGCAGCATCGCGTCCATTCGGGGCGCGCCGTGCACCATTTCGTTGGTTATGCCGTGGATCTCGATGGCGCGCTCGGGGATCTCCTGCTCCGGATCGATCAGCGTAGAGAATGTGGCGAGCGTCTCGTCGAGCGTGAAGCGGACCATGCCTATTTCGACGATTCGGTCCAGCGCGGGATTCACGCCGGTGGTTTCGAAGTCCAGCGCGCAGAAGACGGCCTCGCTGAGCCTCGTGTATTCGTTGACCATAAAGAACGGATTCCTTTCAAGGAGCTTCGCGGCGCGCCCCGCCTTCACGGCGGGAGCGTTCAAAGGGCTCGGGACGATCAGAACTCTCCGATCAGCCTGATCTCCGGCTCGAGCGTCACTCCATATTTAGTATACACCGTTTCGCGGATGGTTTCAATAAGTTCGCGTATGTCCGCCGAGCTGGCGCCGCCCGCGTTGATGATGAAATTGGTGTGCAGCTCCGACACCATCGCCCCGCCTATTCGACGCCCCTTGAGCCCCGCGTCGTTCACCAGCTTCCAGGAGGAATGGCCGTCGGGATTCTTGAACACCGAGCCGGCGGACGGATAATCGAGGGGGTGCTTTTTCGCCCTCTCGTCCAGAATCCCCTGTATGCGGAGTCTCACCGCCTCCGGATCGTCCGCCCGGCGCAATCTGAACCATCCGGCCGTTATCACGGCCCCGTCCTCCACGTCGAGGCGCCGGTACCGCGCCATGGCGGGCGTCACCTCGCGCCTTTTGACCGCGCCGCCGGCGTCCACGTACTCGATTCGGTATAGAATATCTGCGAAATTGCCGTCTACGGTGCCGGCATTCATCATGATGCCGCCGCCGACGCAACCGGGAATACCCGCCATGAACTCCATCCCGGCAAAACCCTTACCGGCACAGGCCGTAACGAAGTCCTTCTTGCGGACCGAGGCCGATGACTGGATCGAATCACCCTCGATGTTAAGCTTCGCCTTCCCCAGCGCGTCCGCCGATACGCACACCGTCACGCCGCGGATCCCCCGATCTCCCACCAGCAGGTTCGATCCGCCGCCGATAACGGTCCGCTGAAGACCGTGCTCGGCGCATATGCGGACCACCTCGGCGAGCTCCTCGACCCCGGAGGGGACGACCATCACGTCGGCCGGGCCGCCGGTCCTGAAGGTGGTGTGTCTGGAGAGCGGTTCGTCGGTCATCACCACGCCCAGGGTCCCGAAGCGCCGGATAATGTCCTGTGAAACGGAGGGTTTCATACCGAGACACAATCGGCAAACGGCCCGGTTTTGTCAAAGAGAAAAGACATATGCTTTTTTATTTACAAATATGTCTATACCGGCATAGTGATGGCTGTCGATAATGATACCGTAGGCACAGAGAAAAGGCAGTCGTACCACCATACGCCCGCATCGGGGCCCGGAAGGAAGCATTGATTCGCAAGGCAAAAAAGACACCCATACCGGATCTCACCGAATTCACCGACGACCAGGGTAAAAAGTGGATACAGACATCCACCGAAGACCTGTTTTCGGTCAGGGAGCTCAACGAGGTACTGGAGTCCATCGAAAAGGACAGGGAATCCGGCGAGATCGTACTGGCCAGGATCGACTTCCGCCGCGTCAACAAGGAATACTACGAAACCGTCCAGGAACTGCAGGCCACGCTCAAGAAGCGCAACGAGATACTGAAAAAACTGATCGTTGAATCCAAAACTGTAATTGACAGAAAGAACCGCAAGCTGAAAGAACTGATTGAGTACATCAAGAAACTGCACGTGCTCCTGGCCTATTACAAGCTTCGGCCCGAAGACTTCGAGAAGATCGATTTCAGCGTCCCGCTTTACACGGCCCCGCCGCCCGCCGCCGAGGCCCGCGAGGAGGAGCCGGTCGCCGTTATCGATTACTCCGAGGTGCAGGAAGTCGTGCTGGATGACTCGGGCGAGGAGGAAGGACCCGTCGGCCGTTGATCCCCCCGCCGCACGCGCCGGCATCCCGCCGGCCTCGAGCTCGCTACATCATATGCCGGAGGATACCGTGGCACTGAGGCTTCACAACACCCTGTCGGGACTGGCCGAGGAACTCGTTCCCGGCGGCGTAAAGAAAGAGACGATAGCGGATTACCCTCCCGTCACCATCTACTCCTGCGGACCGACGGTCTACGGGTACGCCCATATAGGAAACTTCCGGACATTCACCTTCAACGACCTTCTGCGTCGCTACCTGAAGTTCCGCGGCTACGGCGTGGACCACGCGATGAACATTACCGACGTCGACGACAAGACGATCGCCGGCGCGGCGCGCGACGGCGTGAGCCTGTCCGAGTACACCGCCCGCTACACCGACATATTCTTCCAGGATCTGGCGACGCTGAACATAGAGCCGGTGGAGCACAACCCGCGCGCGACCGAATCGATCGACGACATGGTGGACATCATCTCCCGTCTCGAAGAAAAGGGCATCGTATACGAAAAGGACGGCTCGCTTTACTTCAGCATCGCGAAATTCGAATCCTACGGGCGGCTTTCGCGCCTGGACACGCGCGAGGTGAAGAGCGGACTGCGGTATGACACCGACGAGTACGCCAAGGACGACGCGCGCGATTTCGCGCTGTGGAAGGCCCCGAAGGAGGGCGAACCGTACTGGGAAACGCCCTTCGGTAAGGGCCGTCCCGGCTGGCACATAGAGTGCTCGGCCATGGTGCGACGGATATTCGGAGGGACCATCGACATCCACACGGGAGGCGTGGATCTCATCTTCCCCCACCATGAGAACGAGATTGCCCAGAGCGAGGCCGCGTACGGCGAGCCCTTCGCCAGGCGCTGGGTGCACGTGGAGCACCTGCTGGTGGAGGGCGCCAAAATGTCGAAGTCGCTCGGCAACTTCTACACCCTCCGCGACCTTCTTGAAAAGGGCCATTCGCCGCGCGCGATACGCTACCTGCTGGTCTCGGCTCATTACCGCAAACAGCTCAATTTCACGTTCGAGGGGCTGGCCCAGGCGGAGAGCGCCCTTTCGCGCATCGACAATTTCCTCCTCCGTCTCGGCGAAGCGGGAGAAGGAGCGGCGCCGGACGAAAAGACCGCCGCGCTCATCCGCGAATTCATGGAGCGCTTTGCCGCCGACATGGACGACGACCTCAACATATCCGGAGCGCTCGGGCGACTCTTCGAGTTCATCCACGAGGTTAACGCGATCATCGACCGCGGGGAGCTTTCGAAGGCGGACGCCGACAAGGTTGTCGACGCGCTGAAGAAAATCGACTCGGTGCTGGGCGTCATCTTCTTCACCCCGGCCGGAGGCCAGGACGTGGACGCGGAGCGCATCGAGCGGCTCATCGAGGAGAGGCGCGAATCCAAGAAGGCGAAGAACTTCGCGCGCGCTGACGAGATCCGAGCGATGCTGGAGGCCGAAGGCATCGTGCTCGAGGACACACGGGACGGGACGCGGTGGAAACGAAAGAGATAATCGGCCGGAACCCCGTACTCGAATACCTGCGCGCGCTCGAGGAGCGCTCCGGCGGCGAACTGTTCGTGTCGAAGAGCGCTCACGGAAAGATCATCGATACGATCGTCCGCGAGGCGAAACAGCGCGGAGTGAAGATTACATGGTGCGATAAGGACCTCCTCGCGAAAGTCGATTCGTCCTCGCGCCATCAGGGGGTCATGCTCCGCCTGCCGTCCCGCGCGCGCTCGCCGCGCGAGGAGGATTTTCTCGAGGAGGTCGCCGCCGTCTCGGGCGTCATTGTGGCCCTGGACCGGCTTTCCGACCCGCACAACGTGGGCTCCATCATCCGCAGCGCCGAGGCCCTCGGCGCCTCGGGCGCGGTGCTCTCGAAAGCCCACTCGGCGGAGGTCACCCCGGTGGTGGTGAAGGCCTCCGCCGGCGCGACGGCGCATCTGCCTCTTCTCACCGTGTCCAATATCGCGCAGTTCCTCGAAAGGGCAAAGTCCCGCGGCTTCTGGATTATAGGCGCGTCCGGCGAGGGCGAGTCGTCCCCCGAGGAGGTGGCCGAGGTTCGGCCCGCCGTCCTCGTCATCGGGAGCGAGGGCGAGGGCATGCGACGCCTCACCGAACACAAGTGCGACTACATGGTGCGCATTCCGCTTAAAGGCAACATCGAATCGCTCAACGCGTCGGTCGCCGCCGGCATTATCCTCTACGAACTGCTGAAACATACCGGGGACTGACCCCACGAACGGAAGTACCGGCGGCCTCAGGTGAACATACTCTCGTTCTTCGGAGCATTCTCGTTCTGCTTCGCAATCTTCCAGGGCGTGTATGTGCTTGCGCAGGATGCTCGTGCCGCGGCCAACCGGCTCTTTTTCGGCATCACCATCTGCATTGCCCTGTGGTCTCTGGCCGCGGCTTTCGGCTACTCCGCCTCGGAGCGCACGGATGTTTTCATGTGGGTTCGGGTCTCCACCTTCGGCTATGTTTTCCTGCATACATTCACGCTGCACTTCTGCGTCAACCTCGCGCGCGGCGGCAGGCCGCACCATCCCCTCTTCTACCTGATCTACCTGCCATCGCTCTTCTTCCTGTACAGGGGCCACACCGACATACTCATTTTCTCCGATTTCATACGTGAAGGGAGTTTCTGGATCGGCGTACCAGCGTTCGAACTGCCCCTCTTCTATATATTCATGGCCAATTACCTGGTCTATTACATCACGGCGATTGTCATCCTTCTCCGCTGGCGCTCGAGGACTGACAGCAGGAGGGAAAAGAAACAGGCCCTTCTTGTGGCACTGTCAATTACCTTCACGATTCTGCTGTACAATCTGGAGCCGTACGTGCTTCCGCTCTTCACCCCGTACAGGTCCCTGGTGATCTCACCCAATATGGGCATCGTCTGGATAACCGGCCTGTGGATCGCCATCACGCGCTATCGCTTTCTCTCGTTCACTCCCGAATTCGTGAGCCGGGAGATATTCGAACAGGTGGATCGCTCCATATTCCTTCTGGGCAAGGACCGGCGCATCGTCGCCGTAAATCGGGCCGGGGCCGCGCTGTTAGACATGTCCACTTCACTGCTCCAGGGAAAACCGTTCGATCACTTCACCCCGGAGGTCCAGAAACTGGACCTCCGGCTCGACAGGCTGGAGAAAGGGGGTTCGAGCGCGCTGTCGACCGCGCTGGTAATGAACGGCCGGAACGGAGCAACGGTGATGATGCGCTACCATCTCTCATTGCTTCGGGACCGATTCGGCGATCTGATGGGTTTTCTACTGATCGGCAGGGAAGCCCAGAGCCTGGAGCGCATGAAGAGCGAATTCTCTCTCACCGGCAGGGAACTCGACGTTCTCCGGCACCTCGTCGCCGGACGCACGGGAAAGGAGATCGCCACGCTCTGCTCCATCACCCTGCGTACCGTAAAGGCACACGTCGCCGGCATCTACTATAAGCTCGGCATAGAGAACCGGGTCCAGCTCATGCGCCTCATAAGAAGGTTCGATACAACCGAATGAACCGGCCCCGGACCCGTCCATCCCCGCGCGCCTTCCCATCGGCCGCATTTTAAGAAAAGATTTTCCCCGTTTTCAGCATTTTTCCCGAATACTGTACTTTGGTACAATGTCGCCCCGAAACGACGAGGCTATCTTGACGACGGGAATGACGCTGAAACCCTTCACCAATCAATCAGGAGGAATTCTCAATGATACGTTCGCACGCTAAAACCGTTCGCGTGATTCTGAGCGCCGCCGTGCTGTTCTGCGCAATGGCGCTCGCTCCGGCCGGGGCAGACGCCGCCGCCAGGAGCTTCGAGGAAAAGGAATTCGATATCGGCGCCGCCGCCGGAGTGTGGCTTCCGGGGACTATTTCGATCGAGGACCTCGACCTGGACAAGAGCGCCGGACTCCTCGTCCGTGTGTTCGGCGACGCCTATCTCATGCCCAAATTCGCCGTGGGCGCGTACTTCAATTATTCGACCGCTACACTCGAAAAAAACTCCATAGAGGTGGACGCGACCTTCTGGGAACTCGGAATCGCGCTCAAGCCCCGTTTCGTGCTTTCACCAACCGTGGCGCTGAAGCCCGGCCTCAACGTCGGTTACCGCAACAGCAACCGCGACAGGGTCGCCGGTTTCGACGATCCCGATGACGACCTGAGCGCCGACGGCCTGGGACTCAACCTGAGCATCGAACTCCAGATATTGCTGGAGGGCGGATACATCTTCTTCGTCGAGGGAGGGTTCCTCTCGCAGCCGGCCGGCGGCACGGATGACGTCGACGTGACCTGGGCGCCGATAATGTACCTCGCCGGCGGGGTCGCATTCTGATTTCATGTGTACTTCCCATTGCATACAGACGCCGCGAACCGCGGCGTCTTTTTTTAAAATATGATTGCCGCTTCCAGTATTGTGTATTATATTTTAATAATTTATAAAATTCTAACACCATGGAGGACCATAATGAACACTCACATACTTCCAGCTCTTCCTTACGATTATACGGCACTCGAGCCATATATAGACGCACAGACCATGGAAATACACCACGGCAAACATCATGCCGCGTATGTGCAGAAACTCAATGCCGCGGTGGAAAAGCACCCGGCGCTCGCAGGACTGCCCGTGGAAACGCTGCTAGCGAACCTGGCAAGCCTGCCCGCGGACATCCGCGACGAGGTGCGTAACAACGGAGGAGGTCACTACAACCACAGCCTTTTCTGGAAGCTCCTCAAGGGAGGCTCGCGACCCGCTCCCGAAGGCGACCTGGCCGCGGCGATCGTCGCCCGCTTCGGCTCTCTGGACGCGTTTCGAACCGAATTCGCCGCCGCCGCGACGAAGCGTTTCGGTTCGGGCTGGGCCTGGCTCTCGCTGAACGCGCTGGGCGAGCTCGTCGTCCATTCGACGCCCAACCAGGACAGCCCGATTATGGAAGGACTGGTGCCGATCCTGGGCCTGGATGTCTGGGAGCACGCATACTACCTGAAGTACCAGAACCGCCGGCCCGATTATATCGAAGCGTTCTGGAAGGTGCTGGACTGGAAGCAGGCAGAAGAAAACTATCGCCTGGCGCTGGAGGGTCTGGACCGCTGCATCCCCGTCGGGGTCAGACAAGCCTCGTAAGTGCGGACCGAACCGGACTCTGACAGGTATACACCGATGGTTCAAAATGCCGCTCCGCGGACCCGCGGGGCGGCGTGTCGTTTCCACCCGCCATCACATTTCCCGCATCAGTACATGTTTTTTTTCTTGTTAAATTACCACTTTTATTCCGGAATTGTCCACAACGGGCGCAACGACGCGCGCCGCGCCCGCCGCCACGGCAATCGGAGGTCCTCATGCGAAAAACATCCAGCACGAAAAGCGGCTCGCTGGGCCGCGCCATACGCTCCCGGCGCGAGAAGATGAAGGTCGGCCTCGAAGAGCTCGCCGCGAAGACCGGGCTTTCCGAAAGCCACATTTCGGACATCGAGGAAGGGAGGGGCTTCGCGCCGGTGGGCGACATCCTTAAAATAGCGCGCGCCCTCACCATCGATCCCGGGGAGCTTCTTAAAAAGAAGCCCGCGTCGGACAGCGAGCGCGAGAAATCGAGAATACGCGACTTCAAGAGCCGCGAACAGGCCTACGAATACGAGGTGCTTACACCGGACGCCATGAAGCGCCACCTGCGCTCGTTCAGGGTCACCATCCCCCCGCGCTCCGACCTTCCCGGCCAGCGCTATCAGCACGAGGGAGAGGAGTTCGTCTACGTGCTTAAGGGCGAGGTCGTCATTCAGGTCGGACACAAAAGCCATCACCTTAAAAAAGACGAAACGCTCCATTACGATTCGAACATCCGCCATTCGCTGCGCAATCCCGGCGGAGCGAAGACCGTCCTCATCGTCACACTCTACACCCCATAGGAAACGCCATGAACCTCCCACTCACCGACGAACAGATGATGATCCGCGACATGGTGCGGGAATTCGCCCACGGCGAAATAGAGCCCTACGCGCAGGAATACAACACGCGCGGCGAATACCCGGCCGAAATCATTAAAAAGCTGGGGGGGCTCGGCCTTTTCGGCATGATGGTGCCGGAGGCCTACGGAGGCGCCGCGGCCGGCGCGGTGAGCTACAGTCTCGCCCTCCAGGAGATCGCCTGGGCGTGCGCCTCGGTGGCGGTGACGCTCTCGGTGACGAACCTCAGCACCGAGCCCATCCTCCAGTTCGGCACGGAGGAGCAGAAG
>JAGODA010000399.1 GCA_017998475.1 Spirochaetota bacterium
CATGACCCGGTCCTACACCGCCACCCGGCCGCCGCCGGATTCGCGCGCGGCCATCATTTTTCGGTGCGCCTCCTCCACCAGCACCCGGCTTTCGGCGTTTCCGGAGGGATAAAGCGCCACCCCCACGCTCACGCGAAGGCGCGGCGCGCCGTCCCCGGCGGCGCGGGAGAGGTCGAGCGAGGCGATCGCGGAGCTGATGGAGCGCGCCCTCTCGAGAGCCTCCTCGCGCCCGGCGTCGGCGAGCACCGCGGCGAACTCGTCACCCCGGTAGCGGATGCCGATATCGTTCTCGCCCAGCTCGGATTGCAAAAATATGGCGATGAGCTTGAGCACGTGGTCGCCCGCCTCGTGGCCGTAGCGGTCGTTTATCTCCTTGAAGTTGTCGGGCTTGATCATGAGAACCGCCGCGCGGTTTCCCAGTCGCGGAAGCAGCCTGACGAAGTCCTCGCGCAGAAAGGTCTCGTTGTAGAGGCCGGTCATTTTGTCGCAGTGGAGCTGGCGATGCAGGTCCTGCAGCCAGCCCGTTTTTTCATTCAGGAGCCGCCTTACGCTCCAGATGCGCCCGGCCACGATTCCGAGCAGGCGGTGAAGCGTGCGCGCGGCGATGTAGGGATGATCGCGGAGAAGGTCGGCCATTGTAATGCCCACGGCGGGAAAACGCAGAATGACGGACTCTTCCTCGACGAAGGCGGCGGCGCTCCTGGGAGCGTTTTCCATGAGCTCGAGCTCGCCGAAGGACTCGCCCGGGGCGATCTGCGCGATGCTCACGCTGTCCTCGCTCTCGACGGAGATGATGCCCACGCGCCCGCTCCGAAGCACGTAGAGCTCGCGCGCCTCGGCGCCCCTGCTGAAGACGGCGACGCCGCGGTCGTAGCGCACAAGCTCGCTGTTTTTCGCGATGATGTCCAGCTCGTATTCGCGCAGGGTGGAAAACAGGTCCACCCTGCGCAGGAGCTCGACCTTTTCCTGGTGTATGGCCATTCCCCCGTTAACCCGGCGTTCGAGATCGCGCCGGCTTCGCGTGGCCGGCGCGGGGATAGTGTAGCGAAACAATCCCGCGGAGTGCATCCTTTTTTTTGTATACAGGCGAAAAAAGCGCCGCCCGTTGCCGCCCTCCCGCGGGGGTATATCGCTTTGCTTCGAGTTCCCGGACGATACCGGTCGCCCGCCTACCCGAACACCAGCCCGCTCACCACATACAGGCTGGCGCACCCGGTAAGCGCGAGCTGCACGAGAGGCGAGAGCCCCATTCCGAAGACGAGCGGCATGCGCCGGTGATAGCTCCACATGTTGAAGCGCACGGCCGCCAGTTCGATAAGCACGGCGCCGGCAAGGCCGCAGACCGCGACCGTGGCATAGTCGGCGCCGCCGGGGTGGTAGATCCACGCGAATCCCCCGGCGCGGGCCGCGTTGACCAGCAGAATGCACCCGATCCAGACCGCGTCGAGAAGCGTGGCGAATCCCGTTATGCGCGGAATAAACCGGTAGATGTCGTTGACGAGCGGCGGAACGTTCCAGTCGTAGAGCATGCTGTGAAGCACCTCCCAGAGGAGGTTGAAGAAGAAGGCGACGGCGACGACGAGGAGCACGGCCTCGGCGGGCGAAAAGCGCATGAAAGACCTCCTGTCCGCTGCTGTTTCTAGGGCGCGCGGGGCGCGGCAGGTGGGATGCTAGCACCGGCACCGCCGGGGAGCAAATAATTTTCTGGCAATGAAACATCCGCGGTGATATAAGACAGCCACTCCGCTCTCGTTGAAAGCGGAACCGTAGGAAGGTGGAATATGGGAGTACCGAAGGAAATACACGCAAAGGGCGCGCGGGCGCTCGCGATCATCGTAACGGGAGGTATAATCATGGGATGCTCAGGAAAGCCCCCTTCGACGCTCGGTGTGAGGGACGGCACGCTCGCCCCCTGCCCGTCCTCGCCCAACTGCGTCTCGACGAGGAGCGGCGACCCGCGCCACGCCATAGCGCCGTTCGCCTACACGGGCACGGCCGCTGAGGCCAGGGAGCGCCTCCTCTCCGCGCTCCGGGCCGCGAAACGCTGCAGGGTGGTGACCGCGGACCAGACCTACATCCACGCCGAGTTCACCTCTGCCCTCTTCCGCTTCGTTGACGACGTGGAGTTTCAGATAGATCCCGACGCACGGGTCGTCCATTTTCGGTCGGCCTCGCGCGTCGGGCGCTCGGACCTTGGCGTCAACCGGAAGCGCATGGAAGCCCTGCGCGCATCGTTCGAGCGGAGCGCCAGGGCGGAGGGCCGGTGACGGTAATCGACCTTACGCATCCGGTCGCGCCCGGCATGCCGGTGTATCCCGGCACCGTGCCGCCCTCCGTGGAGCGCGCCAACACGCTGGAGCGCGACGGATTTCTGGAACACCGCATCGGCATGCACACCCATACCGGCACGCATATGGACGCACCGGCGCACATACTGCCGGGCGGCGCGACGCTCGACTCGTACCCGGCCGAACGCTTCATGGGGCCGGCCTTCATGATAGAAGCCCTCGACGGACCTCCCGGTATCGCGACGCTTCGGGCGCACGAGGACGAAATACGGAAGTCGGACTTTCTGATCATGCGCACCGGATGGGGGGAAAAGTGGGGCTCCGTCGGGTATTTCAGCGGCTTTCCGGTTCTCGATGTCGACGCGGCGGACTGGCTGTGCGGGATGAAACTCAAGGGTTTCGGCGTGGACGCCATATCGGTGGACCCGGTTGGGGATTCCTCGCTTCCGGTGCATTATGTCCTGCTCGAAAGCGGCATTCTCATCATAGAGAACCTGGCGAATCTCGTCATGCTCACGTCACCGAGACTGGTCTTCGCGTGCCTTCCGCTCCGTATCTCGGGGGCCGACGGCGCGCCCGCGCGCGCCGTGGCTATTGTGTGAAAGGGGCCGGCTGATCGATAAAAAGCCGGCCCTGTTCGTCATCGGAAAATCATTCTCCGTCCGAACTTCCCGTACTAAAGTGCCATACCGCCGACAGGGTCACCCCGTAAA
>JAGODA010000400.1 GCA_017998475.1 Spirochaetota bacterium
GTGGTGGCCATCGGAGCGGCGATTCAGGGAGGTGTTCTCGCGGGAGACGTGCACGATGTTCTTCTTCTTGACGTTACCCCGCTTTCGCTCGGAATCGAGACGCTCGGCGGCGTGATGACCAAGCTCATCGAGCGCAATACGACCATCCCGACGAGGAAGAGCCAGATATTCTCTACGGCGGCCGACAACCAGCCCGCGGTATCCATACACGTACTCCAGGGCGAGCGCGAGCTCGCGTCCCAGAACAGGACCCTGGGCCGTTTCGACCTGGTCGGCATACCTCCCGCGCCGCGCGGAGTCCCGCAGATCGAGGTGACCTTCGATATCGACGCGAATGGCATCGTGCACGTTTCGGCCAAGGACCTCGGAACCGGCAAGGAGCAGAAGATACGCATTGAGTCCTCCAGCGGCCTTAACGAAGAAGAGATCAAACGCATGGTGAAGGACGCCGAAGTCCACGCCGACGAGGACAAAAAACTCCGTGACGCCATAGAGGCGAAAAACGAGGCCGATTCGCTCATCTATTCGCTCGAGAAGCTCATAAAGGACAACGAGGGCAAGATCGAGGATTCGGAGAAACAGGCGATCGAGTCCGAGATAACCAATCTGAGGAAAGCGATGGAAGGCGGCGACGCCGGCGCGATACGCGCCGCGAAATCGAAACTTGAGCAGGCGTCCCACAAGTTCGCTGAGCGCATCTACCGCGATACCGCCCAGCAGCAGGCCGCCGGCGGAGCGCAGCCGGGCGCGCAGTCGTCGGCGCAACAGGAGGAAGCCGGAAGCGGCGCCGCACGCGGTGACGATAATGTTGTTGACGCGGACTACGAAGTCGTGGATGACGATAAGAAATAACGTGTTTTCGCTCGGGGAGGCGGGTGCGTATGTACCCGCCTCCGGCGGTTTAGAGTCTGAAGACCAGGACGGTTTACGCTAAGAGGGCTTTGTGGGTACGAAAAGAGATTATTACGAGATACTGGGTGTGCAGAAAAACTCCTCGGAGGACGAGATAAAGCAGGCATACAGGAAGCTCGCCCTTAAGTATCACCCCGACAAGAACAAGGGAAACGCGGAAGCGGAAGAGAAATTCAAAGAGGCCACCGAGGCTTACGAAATCCTTCGCGATCCGAAGAAACGCGCGCAGTACGACAAGTTCGGGCACGAGGGGGTCGCCGGATTCGAGGGCTTCGGCCGCGGGGCGTACACGGACTTTTCGGACATCTTCGGCGATTTCGATCTGGGTGACATTTTCGAGGGCTTCTTCGGCGCGGGGTTCAGCGGGAAGGGCCGCACAAAAAGGCCGCGCCGGGGAGCGGACATACAGTACGACCTTATAATCGAGCTCGAAGACGCGGCCACCGGCAAGGAGGCGCAGATCGAGATACCGCGCAACGAAATGTGCGCCACCTGCAATGGAAGCGGGTCCGGCGCCGGTTCGAAGCCCGCGGTGTGCCCGGTGTGTAACGGGACAGGCCAGATCCGTCAGACCCAGGGATTTTTCTCCATCACCCAGACATGCTACAAATGCCGCGGAGAGGGCAAGATAATAACCTCCCCGTGTAAAACGTGCGGCGGTTCGGGACTGGTCGCCAAAAAGCGCAAGATCACGGTGAAGATTCCGGCGGGGGTGGAGTCCGGCTCGCGGCTCAAAATAACCGGAGAGGGCGAGCAGGGACCGTCAGGCGGCCCCCGCGGCGACCTTTACGTGGTGATCCACATAAAGAAACACCCGGTGTTCGACCGTCACGGTAACGACATACTTAATGTCGTCGATATTTCATACTCGCTCGCCTGCCTGGGCGGGGAGATCGAGGTGCAGACGATAACCGGCGGCAAGGTGAAAATGAAGATCCCGGCGGGCGCCGAGAACGGCCAGGTATTCCGCCTGAAGGGCAACGGCATTCCCTATCTTGGTTCGTATGGCCGTGGAGACCAGCTGGTCAAGATAAACGTGCGCGTCCCGAAAAAGCTCTCGCCGCGACAGAAGGAGCTTTTACAGGAGCTTGCGCGGCTGGAGGGCGAGGAGGCCGGCTCCTCGACTCGGCAGTTCTACTGATTCGCCCGTTCCGCGTCGCGAGCACTACCGGGTGGAAAGCTCAAGCCTCTCTTTTAACTCGAGAATGAGCACTATGTGCTTGCGCTCCTCGTTGATAAGCCTGTTAAGGACGGTCCGGGCGTCCTTGTCCTTGTCGTGCATGGTAAGCAGCTCGCTGTAAAAAAGGATCGAATCCTTCTCCGCGGTCATCGCTATCTTCAATACGTCAAAAATGGAATTAACGTTCGCGACAACCGCGTCGACGTCATCGTTGTTCCTGAAAACCCGATCGTCGCCCAGAGCCTTCAGGTACTGGTAGTAATCGTCCGTAAAGATACCGGGCGCGTCGCCAAGCTCCCGGAGCATTTTCTCGAAAAGCTCCTTGTGGCGCAGCTCCTCTTCGGCGAGAAAGGTAAGGAGTTCCCTGAAATGCGGATCGTCGAACTTCTTTCGCGACTGCGTGTAAAAGTAATAACCGGACTCCTCTATTCCAATCGCGATATCGACCAGTTCCTTTGTTGAAAATCTCATCGTTTCTCCTTGCGCGCGCAGGATGAAGGCGCGCGGTTGCCGTTATATTTCCAGATTGTGTATCACTTCAATAAAAAGCCGCACACCGTATCCGGTCGCGTTCTTGGGGCGGTAGCCGCGCTGTTTCGATCCCCAGGACGTTCCGGCGATGTCGATATGCGCCCACGGGGTCGACTTCACGAAAGCTTTGAGAAACGTGGCACCTATGATCGTTCCGGCGTTTCGCGTGGACGAGACGTTGGTCATGTCGGCGATGTCGGATTTGATATCCTCGGCGTAATCGGCGTACAGGGGTAGTCGCCAGAGGCGCTCGCCGGTTGACTCTCCGGCGGTGTGCAGGGCGCCTGCGAGCTCATCACTGGGGGTAAGAAGACCCGCGATAATCTCTCCGAAGCACACCAGGCACGCGCCCGTAAGCGTCGCGATGTCGATGATGT
>JAGODA010000401.1 GCA_017998475.1 Spirochaetota bacterium
TGATGTCGATCATCACCATCAGCCAGGTGTTCCTGCTTCTCGTGCTCGTGATCTACAGCCCCTTCCGTTATGTCTGGCAGGCGAATCCCGAACATTTCGCCGTCGGGACCATACCGCCCGACGGCGCCGGGCTCAATCCGCTCCTGCAGGATCCGTGGATGGTGGCGCATCCCCCGGTGCTCTTCATCGGCTACGCCGCCGCGACCGTTCCCTTCGCCTACGCGATTGCCGCGCTGCTCCGGAAGGATTTTTCGACCTGGATCGAACGGAGCCGCCGGTGGACGCTCTTCACGATGACGTCCCTGGGAATCGGCATATTCCTCGGCGGGTACTGGGCCTACAAGGTACTGGGATGGGGAGGATACTGGGGATGGGACCCGGTCGAGAACTCGTCGCTTATTCCCTGGCTCGCGCTCGTGGCGCTCGTGCACGGCACGCTCGTCCAGCGGCGCAAGGGCGCGCTGGTCCGTACGAATATTGCGCTGGCGCTCGCCTCCTATGTTCTCGTGTTCTACAGCACCTTCCTCACGCGCAGCGGCGTGCTCTCGAATTTTTCCGTGCATTCCTTCTCGGACCTCGGCCTCTCGCGGCACCTCGTGTTCTTCATGCTGTTCTATGTGGTCATCTCGGTTTTCCTGTTCGTAAGGCGCTTCCGGGACATGAGCGCGAAAAAGCTCGGCGAATCGGCGGTCGCCTGGGACACGCTTGTAGCCTACGGTATCGTCACTATCTGCATCTATGCCTTCCTCATCCTGGCCGGGACCTCGATGCCCATCGTCTCGTCGCTCTTCACCGCGCCCTTCTCGCTTCAAACGGGCTACTACAACGGCATCTCGGTACCCATGGGGCTGCTTATCCTCTGCACGATCGCACTCGCCGCCATATTCCAGTTCCCGAAAAAGCCTCCCGTTTGGAAGCTCGCGGCCGTCGGGGCGACGGCGGTAATCATGGCGCTGCTCTTCAACATAAACCACACGTCGAGTCCCGCCGCGTACGCCTTTTCGGCGGCGGCGCTGTTCGTGGCCGTCTGGGGCATTATCGACCTCCTGAAATACAAACCGGCCTTCGTGCTCCCGTCGCGGCTCGCGCACATCGGTGTCGCCGTAATGGTGCTCGGAATCGTCTCCTCGTCGCTTCATTCCACGACCGAGCACCGGGAGCTTCCTCTCGGGAAGCACACGGTGATCGGCGAAGCCGCTCTCACTTTCCGGGGCATCACCGACGCCGAGAAATCCGCCCTGGCGTTCACCTTCGCGCGGGGTCGCTCGGTGAGCGAGATCGAAACCCCGTATTATATCGACGCGCGGATGCACTCGCTCTACCGCGAGCCCTATATCAGCTACGGCCTCTCGCACGATGTTTACATCTCCCCGGTGGAATACCGTTCGGGCATCGATTCCCTCACCAGGTTTGTGCTCGAAAAGGGATCGTCCGTGGAATCCGCGGGCACGCGGGTCACCTTCGAGGGGTTCGACATCGATCGCGAGCACATGATGGCGGGGGGCGACATGAAGCTCTTCGCGAAACTGGCGGTGCGGCGCGGAGCGGCCACGGCTGCGATCCGTCCGGGCCTCGTGATGGGCGGTGGTGACCGCAGGGAGGCGGTCGTCGCACGCATTCCCTTTACCGGACAGGAGGTGCGTCTCCTCGACTTCCATGTCGGCGACGGGACCGTCTACATTTTCATCGAGGCGCCGAAGGGAGCGGAAGTGCCTCCGGATACCGCGATTGTCGAGGTATCGTTCAAGCGGCTCATCTGGTTTGTCTGGCTGGGGACCGTATTCATAGCCCTTGGCGGCGCATTCGCGATGCGCCGGTCCGGGGCCGGAGGGAGTTAGAAGGCCGCGCGGTCCGCTACGACGGAATATGCCCGGGCGGCCGCGTCTCATACAGGGTGATCGCCCCCGACGGGCAGGACGCGGCGCACAGACCGCAGCCGATGCACCCGGCGCCGACCACCGCCGTGTCACCGTCCGGGGTAACGACTTTCACCGGGCACACCTCGAAGCATTCGCCGCACAGCGTACACGCACCGGCGTCCACCCGAGCGGCGTAACGGCTGGGGGCGAGCACACCCGCCGTCTTCGCGTCCGACGCGTAACGCAGCATCTCGCAACAGCACGGGCAGCAGTTGCAGATGGCGTTTCCCATCCCGGCCCTGTTTTCCACCATGTGGACGAGCCCCGCCTCCTCGGCCTTTTTCAGGAGATCGAGCGCTTCCGCTTTGTCGATCCTTCTTCCGGTCCCCCTTTTCAGCGTGTACTCGGCCCCCCTGTTGAGCTGTATGCAGATCTCAACGGGCCTGTCGCACAGTTTTTGCGATCTGCGGCACACGCACGGCACCACCGCTATCGAACTCGCCCGCTCGACAAGACGCGCCGCGTCCTCGTAAACCAGAACGCCGCTCTGTGTTTCCAGGGTCGCGTTGATGGGAATCACCCTCATGAATGAAGGCATGTTGACCTGTGTGACCAGCTCAAGAAGCGAGGCGTACTCCGTGCCCATAAAGCGGACCCACAGGTCGCTCATCTCCTCCGGCGCGCCGTCCCACAGGAGTGTGGCGTCGTGGAACTGGATGATGTGCCGCGGCATGCGGTACACGGTCTCGCCATCACGCGATGACTCGAAAACGGCCCCCTTCCTGAAAAGGGCCTCGAGCATCCGCTCGACTTCATCCTGCCCCATCCCCGATTTTCCGGCAAGCTCCGCCGCGCTTCCCGGGAGCATCGCCACCAGACGAGCCTCCTTCTCATCGCACACCGCGCGCCATATGCGCGGAAGAATCTCCGAATGTTCCATCATCAGCCTGCGCGAAAGTTCGCGGTAGATGTCGCCGGTCTCCACGGTTCCTCCAGTAGTCATTTCACTGTTTTTCTTCGACGATGACCGGCAGCAGAATCTCCGCGAGCACGCAGCTCTTAGGCTCCCTGCCGGTATGGTCCTTCACGTCATGTATGAGAAACACGCCGTTGTGTTTGCGGACGATATTGTCG
>JAGODA010000402.1 GCA_017998475.1 Spirochaetota bacterium
CTCATGCTGACCGCGGCCGTGCCCGCGAGCGCGGAGGTGAACGATTCGGACCTCGGCATACACCTGCGGGGCGCCCTCGGCGCGGGGCCGGGCGCCACGCTCAACGTGGCCGCCATGCTCGCCTACAAGTTCATCGGGGTCGAGGGGAATATGCTCGTCGGTACCATGGGAGATCTTGAATGGAAAGATGAGGTGGCTGGAACCGAGTATACGTTTACCTCCAAGGGTTCGGGGGTTTACTCGATACTCGATCTCAAGCTCGGCTTCAACCTGTTCCGCGAAGAGGGCGACATGGGGTACACCTTTATCTATGCCGGCCCACGATACTGGACGATGAAGCGCAATCAGGACTCTTTAAAACAAGATAACATTGAGGTTCCCACCAATAAGAAATATGAAGCAAACGGCAGTGGCTGGATCATCGGATTCAGGGACTTCAGCACGATCGGCTCGAACGACGGATTCGCCATCGCGCTTCAAACCGGCCTCTTCGGCGGAAAGGCGCCTGTCGACGATTTCGAGTGGGAAAATGCCTCGCAGGATCTTAAAACCGACCAGTCCATCACCCTCGGTGGTGAGTTTGCGGCGGGTATTGCGCTGCAGAACATCGGCTTCTCGCTCGTTGGAGGATTTCGCGGCGAGGCGAACGTGACTACCTTCAAGGACCCGCTTGCTCCGGCCGACGAGGAGTCGGCCTTTGGCCTGGGTAATGTCACGTTTTTTGTCGAGGCGGGCCTTCAGTTCTGATTGCATTTTTGGCCCGCGTTTGAGATAAGCCCTCAATGGCCCGCGCCGCTGCAGCCGGCGACGCGGGCTTTCATTTGTAAAAGATCACGACAATTGCCTCCCGTATCGGGGTTCCTCCTGTGAGGATCGCCGGGGAGGATTTTGCGCTCTTTCCCGGTCCGCTCAGTCAATGGGAGCGGTAACGACGAGGTCTTACGCCGACGGAGATCATTATGCGCCATTGCCTCTCGAAATCGCCGATCCGCACGGTGGTCGTACACGCCCTGTCCATGTTTGTCATGCTCTCCCTTGCCTTTGCCGAAGAGCCCGGCGCGGAAGTAAAGGAGCCGGAACCGAAGCCGTGCGCGCCCTCCACGTTCGAATGGGGCGCCGGGCTCCTGTCGTTTCGCATGAACCACTACCGCGGCTCGGACCAGTACAAGAATTACTTCATCCCATCGCCGTATTTCAAATATCGGAGCGAAAACCTCGAGGCGGAAACCTCGTACGTGCGGGGGACCCTGTATAAGAACGATTACCTCGTCCTCAAGCTGAGCTTCATGGTCGGCCTGTCGGTGGAAAGCGATGAGAACAGGGCGCGCGAGGACATGCCCGACCTGGGGTACATGCTCGAGACCGGGCCCATGCTTATCGTGAAGCTCTGGGAGTCGGCGGGCCGCGCTCATCTGCTCACCTTCGAGTCGCCCGTGCGCTACGTTTTCGCGACCGACTTCACCGGGGTTGAGCCCGTCGGCGTGCTGGGCCTTCCCTATCTCAATCTCACGAGCCTCCCTCGCGCGTATACCCTCGGCTGGAAGAGCGAATTTTCCGTCGCGCTCATGATCGGAAGCCGCGGCTATCACGACTATTTCTACACGGTTCCGGCGAAGTACGCGCGGCCGGAGAGACCGGAGTACCATGCGCGCGGCGGATACTCCGGCGTGCAGCTCGCCTGGATACTCGAGCGCAGGTTCGGGCCCGTCCAGCTCATCCCCATCCTGCGCTGGGATTACCTGAAACGCGCGGCCTTCGAGGAGAGCCCGCTCGTGCGGACGAAGCACTTTTTCGCCGTCGGGCTGGGCAGCTTTTACCTGTTTTGATGGATCGGCGTGCCGTGTTCCGGTAAACGTGTGATTGATTCGATATATTAAAGCCCCGGCGGTCGATTCCGGGATTTTTACCGCCGGGTAGTCGTACGACGAAACACCCCCGTTATCGCAGGGCCTCGCCGTATCCGTGTTTTTCGGCCGCGGCGGAGTAGACCTGTTTCATCCGCGGCATGAGCTTCCGCAGATACTCCACCCTTTTATTGTCTGCGGGATGAGTTGACAGGAACTCGGGCGGCCTGGCGCCTCCCTGCTTCATCATCTTCTGCCAGAAGCTCACCGCCGCATCGGGCGCGTATCCCGCCTTCGCGGTAAAGAGCGTTCCGGTCTCGTCGGCCTCGTACTCGTGCTTGCGGCTGTATGGAAGAATGAGTCCCACCGTGGTGATGCCGCCGAAGGCAGCCATGTACAGCTCGCGTTTGCCGTCCTTTTCCGTAAGAGCTCCCAGAATGCTTCCCACCACGTTCGCCGCCATGGCCTGGCTCATGCGCTCGCCGCCGTGGCGAAGCACGGCGTGCGCGATCTCGTGGCCCATGACGACGGCGAGCTCGGCCTCGTTCTCGAACATCGGCATTATGCCGGTATAGAAGACGATCTTCCCGCCCGGCAGGCAGAAGGCGTTGACCTCCTTCGACTCGACAACGGTGAATTCCCATTTATAATCGGGTTTGCCCGCCACGGCCGCGAGGCGTCTGCCGACGCGCTCCACCATGCCCACGTAGACCCGGTTGCGCGAAGGGGCCGCCTTGGCCATGAATTCGCGGTAGCTCTTCTCGCCCATCTCGTTTTCCTGCGCCTCGGTGGTGAGCATGAGACGCGTTCGCTCCGTATAGGGAGTGGTCGCGCAGAGCGCGGCAAACGGCATGACGGAGAGGAGGAGTATGATGGTGGCGAGGCGTTTGAATGGAATTTTCGCTCTCATGATGACGCTCCTTTCGGACAGGTCGGTGGTGCGGGGTTACGAATCGGCGCTTCGAATCACCTTGCCCCGGCCGGCGAAGTATAGTACAGATCGGTCCTGTTGTCAATAAGGAGCCGCCGCCGCGCGTTACGGTATGACGACCGATTCGCCGTCACGCACCGCGTCGTATACCTTGCGCTCGCCGTGCTTTAAAATCGCGCCCATCGCCCTGCGCGCGGCCTCCGGATCGCGCCGCGAG